>JALYGH010000761.1 GCA_030777205.1 Chloroflexota bacterium | reverse complement strand
TAGGCCCGGGTGCCGAAGGAGGCGAGCTTCGCCTTCAACGCGGCGCCCACGTGCGTCGGGAATATCTTGACGAACTCCTCGTGGCTCGTCTCGACGTCGGTGATCCAGAGGTAGACCCGGTTGCCCGCGCCGTCAGACCTGCTCCTGATCAGCGTCTGGCTGAAGGTGATGAGCGCGGCTCGCTGCTTGATCACGGTCCTGGCAGCGGGCAGCAGCTCCTCAGACATGAAACGCTCGAACTCCTCGGGGCTCGCGCCCGGAGCGAGCGTGATCGTGTGGATGCCAACTGGCATGCGCTGATCCCCTTTGCCCTTCGCCTGACTCCAGCGTACGGAACAGCGCCGCGGGGGTCAAGTGGAGGGGGCGTGGCGTCCAGATCATCACCTGCTACCTGCCGATCAAGAGCCCCTGGCTGAACCCCATCGAGCCCACGTGGGTCCACGGCAAGCGGCGCGGCGTCGAGCCCGCCCGCCGGCTCTCCGCCGACGAGCTGATCGACCGCGCCTACGCCGCCTTCGACTGCCACCATGAACCCCTACTCGCCATTTCCGCCAAGGCCGCTTGATCCTGCACCAGTCGGCGGTAGCTTCGCCACTCAGCGGCTCGCATTCTGCCAGTGTCGCCGCGTGGCCGACGCAGCGGACGACCTCGCCAACTGGCTCGCCGAGCTGCGCGCTTGCCTGGCGCGCGGGGAGCTGGATGACCAGGGGTCCCTCGCCGTGGGCGGCGGCATGCTCCCGGTCGGCTTGGCCGCCCGGATCATGCTGGCCGACCTGGACCACTACGAGGACTTGACGCCCGAACAACGACGGGACATGCTCGTGGAGGCCCGATATCGGCTGCTCCTCCGCGACTTCCGCCAGCTCCGAGACCAGATCGGCTAGCGCGCCCACCCGGCCACGGCGACCGTGCTGGCCACGAGCAGCAGGGCCGCCAGGACGGCGAGGGCGAGGGCAAGCCGGTCGAATCATCCGGTGCTGATCAAAGTTGAGTCGCTCAACGACCTCAACGGCAGCGGCAGCGACCGGCGGGTCGTCGTCACCGTCCTGCATCCGCCACTCCGCGACCATCCCCCCGCCCCGCGCCGGCCTGCCGGACCTACAGGCCCGAAGGACCTTACCCGGGCCCCGCAATCGACCCACCGTCGAAGCCGACCTCGGCCTCGAGCCCGGCGACCTGGGCGCGGTGGACCGTCTCGGTCAGGTGAGCCACCTGGTCGCCCTGCACCCCCGCCTGGGCGAGATCTTCGCGTCGTACGCGGAGGCCCGCGCCTAGCTGCGCGCCCCCGGCGGCCACCTGGACGGGCAACGTCCCTTGGACGCGATCCGCGACGGCCACGTCGACCGGGCCGCCGAGGCGCTCGGTGCCCTC
The DNA here is from genome assembly GCA_030777205.1 of Chloroflexota bacterium. Lineage (GTDB taxonomy): Bacteria > Chloroflexota > UBA6077 > UBA6077 > JACCZL01 > JALYGH01. The sequence continues at coordinate 5,182 of JALYGH010000761.1, read as the reverse complement.
GACGCCGAGGCGTCCCGGTAGGTCCTGTGCCGGCCGCTTCACCCGTCCGCGCCGAGTCGCAAGTGCTCCGCTCGTGCAACTGCTCGACACCAGCCGCAGCTATGGCGACGAAGGTCCGTCACGCGGCGGAGAGGGCGGTCCGGGCGACGCGCGCCGCGCCTGACACTCGATCGAGACTGAACCGTGCGTCGACCGCCGGCGCCGTAGTCTAGGCCTAGCATCGCGCCATGCGGGCAAGGGCGTCGGCCGCTGGGCCGAGATCGAGCTCAACCTGGTCCAGAGTGGGGGCGTGGCAGGTGGTGGTAGGCGCGCGCGGATTGTCGCGCGAAGTGTCGCCGAGCCGACAGATTCGCGCCGGTCCCAGTGCTAGGCTGGGCTCGCCGTGGGGAGTGCGGGGAGTACTGCCGCCGCGGGGTGCCAACTGATGGATGTGGCCCACGGTCGGTCGACTCATATCAACCCGCCACATCGTCCTCGCTTCGGCGCCGCGGCTGATAATAGCAGCCCCGGCCCCGCCCGTTCGTAGCGTCGCAGTCCGGATACCGCGCCACAAGGGAGGCGCCAAGATGGGGCAGATCGGCCGACATGCGGTGGTGCTGGGCGGGAGCATGGGTGGGCTCCTGGCCGCTCGGATACTCGTGGAGTACTACGACCGGGTGAGCATCGTGGAGCGCGACCCCTTCCCGCCCGATGGCGCGCATCGCAAGGGCGTCCCCCAGGGGCGGCACGCCCACGGCCTCCTCGCGCGCGGTCGCGAGGTCTTGGAAGAGCTGTTCCCCGGCCTCACCGACGACTTGATCGCCCGGGGCGCCCTGACCGGCGACATCGGGGCCCAGGTGCGCTGGTTCAACAACGGCGGCTACCACCGGAAGCTCGACAGCGGCTTGCTGGGCCTGGTGGTGAGCCGGCCGCTGCTGGAGGCGCGCGTGCGGGCCCGGGTGCTGGCCGTACCCGCCGTCCGTGCCGTCGACGCCTGCGACGTGGCCGGGCTCACCACCACCGGAGACCGGCGCCGCGTGACCGGCGTCCGCACAGTGCGCGCGGCGACCGGCGCCACCGAGGAGCACCTGCCGGCCGACCTGGTCGTCGACGCCAGCGGGCGTGGCTCGCGCGCCCCCGCGTGGCTCGAGGCGCTCGGCTACCCGGCGCCGGCCGAGGAGCACGTTCGCATCGACGTCAGCTACACCACGCGGCTATACCGCCGCCGGCCCGGCGATTTGGGCGGCGATCTGGCCGTCGCCATCGCGGCCACCCCGCCGAGCCAACGGATGGGCGTCATGCTGGCCCAGGAGGGCGACCGCTGGGTCGTCTCGCTGGGCGGCTACCTGGGTGAGCACGCCCCGCCCGACGAGCCCGGCTTCCTGCAGTTCGCCAGGACACTGCCGGCGCCCGAGATCCACGAGGTCATCCGCGACGCCGAGCCCCTGAGCGAGCCGGCGGTCTACAAGTTCCGCTCCAGCCAGCGCCGCCGCTACGAGGGGCTGGCGCGCTTCCCGGACGGGTTCCTGGTCTTCGGGGACGCCATCTCCAGCTTCAACCCGATCTACGGCCAGGGCATGACCGTGGCGACCCTCGAGGCGCTGGCGCTCCGCACCTGCCTGGCCGCGGGGCCCGAGCGACTGGCGCCGCGCTTCTTCGAGCAAGCGGGCGCCATCGTCGACATCCCGTGGAGCATCGCCGTGGGCGGCGACCTGCGCTTCCCGCAGGTCGCGGGGCAGCGCAGCCCGATGGTGCGGTTCATCAACTGGTACATGGGCAAACTGCAGGTCGCCGCCCGGCACGAGGCGGAGCCGGCCTGGGCCTTCCTCCGGGTAGCGAACCTGGTGGCCCCGCCGCCCAGCGTGCTGCACCCGCGCGTGGCGCTCAGGGTGCTCGCAGGGAACCTGCACACCACGCCAGAGGAGCGCAGCCGCCCGGCGATCACCCACGAGCGGGCCGAACACGCCGCCCTGCCGCCGACGCCCGGCCACCCCTGAAGTCGCGCACCGGGCGCCCCGGGGTGCAGCATGACCAGCGAGGACCTCCGAGAGAGGTAAGTAGAGGGGCGAGATGCAGGCCGGCAACCGAGGCGACGGCGACGTGCGGGTCGCGGGGGCTGCGGGACCGCCGCCGGTGGCGCCGCGGTGGGACGAGACCCGGGCGGCGCTCCGGGTGATGGCCGAACGGGCCGCGGATCTCCTCCGGTCCGCCCCCGCCGCGACCGTGCCGATCCCGCGCTCGGGGTGGACGGTGGCCGACGCGGCCGCCCACCTCGTCCTCGGGGCGCGCCTGTACGCGGACCTCGCGGCGGGCGCGGACAGCCCCTTCACTGACCTCCGCGACCTGGCCGGCACCAATGCCCGCTTGCTCGGCCAGTTCCCCGAGCGCCGAGCGGCCCCGCTCGCCGACGCGCTGCTCGCCGCGGAGCGCGACTTCCTGGCGGCGCTGACCGGTCGCTCCGGCACCGAGCCGGTCCGCTGGCACCAGGGCATCCCGCTCACGCTGTCCGCCCTCGCGCACCTGCAGCTCGGGGAGCTCCTCATCCACGGCTGGGACATCGCCCGGGGGGTCGGCCGACCCTGGCCGATCGAGCCGGCCCACGCGCGCCTCGTGCTGTCATCCCTCCCCACGGTCCTGCCCTGGTTCGTGGACGAGCGGGCGGCGCGCGGCGTGCGGGCCCGCTACGACATCCGCATCCGCCGCGGCCCTCGGTTCGTCTGCCACGTCGCGGATGGTCGCCTCACCATCGAGCCGTCGGGCGCAGGTCCGGTCGACTGCATCATCAGCGCCGACCCGGTGGCGTTCCTGCTGGTCGGCTACGGCCGCGTGAGCCAGTGGGGCCCGATCCTGCGCGGCCAGATGCTGGCCTGGGGCCGCAAGCCCTGGCTGGCCTTCGCGTTCAAGCGCCTGTTGCGGAACCCGTAGCCGGCCCGCCCGGCCCCGGCGTATGCCGTCCTCATGGGGAGCGCCCGTTAAGCGGCCGACAGTCCCAATGAGGACCCGCCACGCGGTACCAGCACGACCAGCCGTACCCGTCTCGGAAACGCCCGTTTGTGAGACGCCGCGGGTTTCGGAAAACCACGGGCGTGGCCCTCGAGTGGGGCGCCGTCCCGAAACCCGTCCCCCAATCAACGTCCCGCGCGACGTGGGCGCCGATGAGTTTCCGAACGGGTTAGCGCGCCCACCGGGCCACGAGCGCGACGGCGGTCACGGCGAGCGGGAGCGCGACGAGGAACGCCGTGGCGAGGATGACACGGGCGATCACAGGCGCGCCAACGCCACGACGACGAGGATGACGAGGCCGAGGGTCGCGAGGACAAAGGCCGTCTTGGCGTTCACGATGCGACACTCCCATCCACGGGCTGCGCCACCGCGCCGCGACGTCCGACCCGAACGAGCGCCCCGCCTCGTCAGCATACCCTCAGTCTACCCACTCGGCCGGCCTACACTCTGCGCGGAGGTGGGCCATGCAGGGCACCGGCGCTCCATGGTCGCCGCGCCTCAGCGACATCGTCCTCGTGAAGGCGACCGGCGAGGGCGGCGAAGTGGTGGACATCATCGGCGCGGATGCCGAGCGGCGATTCGTCGTCGCCATCGCCGCAGTGCGATCACCGGGCGAGCCTGCACCAGCGCCCGCGGTGGAGCGGCGGCCCTGCCGACTCGACGAGCTGGCCCCGGCACGGAGGGCCTGACTGGGCTACCGCACCCACCCGGCCGCGGCGAGCGCCCGCGCCACGACGGCCAGGGCAACCGCGGCGACCAGGACGGCGAACACAATCGCCAGGGCGAGGGTGAGGCGCGAGCCATCCCTCACGGCGGCCACCCCGCCGCGACGACCGTGCCGGCCGCGAGCAGCAGGCCGGCCAGCGCGGCGAGGGCGAGCAGCAGCCGGCGCGTGTTGCGCCGGCGCAACAGCTCGGTCGCCTCTCGCTCCGAGCGGGCCGTATCCCGCTCGGCCTCCAGTTCGGCGCCCTGCCGGCCGATCGTCTCGCGGAGGTCCGCCACCTGCTCGGCCTGGCGCTCGATCGTCCGCGCTTGCTCCGCGATCGTGGCATCCTGCACGGCCAGCCGCTCGACGAGCGGGGCCGTAGCGGCCCTGATCGCTGCTGAGACGTCCTGAGCGGTGCCCGTGGACGGTGCCCCCTCCGAGGTGGTGCGCTCAGTGAGCGGTGCTGGCTCCTCTCGCGGGAGTCGGACGCGATACTCGACACCCTGCGGACGGGCGAGCTGCTCAGCCTCGAGCGCGCCGGCCGCGATCCGGCGCTTCACGGTTGCTGCGGAGATCCCGAGCCGACGGGCGGCCTCGGCCACGGGCACGAACTCTGAACGATCCTGAACGCTGTCTGAGCGGTCCTGATCGGTGGTTGGGCGGTCCTGCACGGTCATGGGTGGTCCCATAATCGGCGATGAGCGGTGGCCGGCGCGAGCGCCGCGGAGGGCCGGAGTGGGCGGGGTTACGTAGCTTGACAACCACCGGGGCAACCCGAAGAATGGGGAGACCGAGCGGGAGGCCGCCCGGCCAGACTCCATCCCAGGAGAGGGCCATGCCGCTGTTCATGGACGAGCACCACCGCGTCGAGGGCTTGACCGCCGAGGCCGTGGCGGGTGCCCACCGGAAGGACCTGGAGGTCCAGGCCAAGCACGGGGTGAACTACCTGCGGTACTGGTTCAACGAGCAGACCGGCAAGGTCTATTGCCTCGTCGAGGCCCCGAGCAAGGAAGCGGCCGAGACGGTGCACCGCGAAGCCCACGGGCTCGTGGCCGACGAGATCATCGAGGTCCAGGAAGGCTCCTGACGCGGGCGCAGAGAGGCCCGGCCAGCACACCGGATACTGGCCGGGCGGTCGGGCCGCCTGGCGGGCCGCTACGGGGCGCTCAGGGACGCGCCGCATCCCCTTCTGTCACGCGGGCGAGGCAGACATCGACGGCCCCGTCCACGTCGGGCAAGCTGACGGCCGTGACCACCCACGGGCCATCCGCGTCCAGCGTAGCCCCGACCACGCGATACTGGCCGGCGGCGGATCGCTCCTCGCTGATCGACATGCGCGCCCCCACGGCCGGCGCGTCCTCGGGGCCGACGCGCACCGTCAGGACGGTGCCCGGATCGTCCATGCTGCCTCCCGGTGGCATGGTAGCCCCCGGGGGAGCCGCCCCGCGGGTGCCGGGGCCGAATGATCCGGATCGTCGAATCCGACGTACTCGA
>JALYGH010000760.1 GCA_030777205.1 Chloroflexota bacterium | reverse complement strand
GGATCGTGCCCTGGGTGGAGCCGGGGATGACGATCGCGGCGGGCCAGAAGATCGGGATGATCACGTTCGGCTCCCGGACCGACCTGATCGTCCCGATCGACGCGGCCACACCGCTGGTCGCAGCGGGCCACCGAGTACTGGGCGGCCGGACACCGATTGCCCGGTGGCGGTAACATACGAAGCAGCGCGCGACCAGACTGGACGCCAACCCGCGGGCGGCGGCCCGCTCGGAGGCGGTCGTCGGCGGGCGGAGGGGACGAAGCGACACAGATGAAGCGACGGAGCCTGAGGCGACGGGGCTTGAAGCGGCGGGTTGCCGGGCGTGGCGCGGTGCTCGCCCATGTCGTCACGTTCTTGAACCTGGCCTGCGGGTTCGCCGCGCTCCTGTTCGCGTTCGAGGGCTACCCCCGTGTCGCCGTCAGCCTGATCTTCCTCTGCACCGTCCTCGACTTCTGCGATGGGGCGCTGGCCCGGCTGGCCGGGGACGGGAGCGCATTCGGCAAGGAGCTGGACTCGCTCGCCGATATGGTCGCGTTCGGCGTGACGCCGGCGTTCCTGGCCTACCAGGCGCAGAATGCCGTCGGGCCGTCGAGCATGGTCGTCGGCCTCGTGTCGACCGTGTTCGTCCTGTCCGGTGCCTGGCGGCTCGCCCTCTTCAGCGTGATGGAAGGGCTCCGCGACTTCCGCGGCATGCCGATCACCGTCGCCGGCTGCATCCTGACCGCCTTGAGCTACCTGGCCTGGGACTGGCCCTGGCCGGTGCTGGCGCTGCTCACCCTCGGCCTGTCGCTCCTGATGGTCTGCCGCGTCCGCTTCGTCAAGCTGTCGCGCGTCCTGGTCCCGGCCGTCCGCCGCCTCCCCGATCAGCTCCGCTGGATGACGGCCCTGCTCCTGATCCCAATGGTTGTGATCATCATGGAGCCGGTCCCGCAGGCGGTGCTCGCCCTCGGCGGCGCCTACATCGTCGCCAGCCTGCTCGAACACCGCCGCCGCCCGTCCCCGGCCTCGCTGCAGGAGGAAGTCGCCGGATGACCGGGCGGGCGTAGGGAGCCTCTCGCCGCGCCTATACTTCGAGGTAAGCCGGCTGTTGTTGCTTCCGGGCCGCACGCCGTGTATCGTTCGCTCCGGGCGCCCCGCGCGGGCATCCTTAGGGAGGGTGGCGTGGCGGAGAGGCGGTGTGGACGGCGTGGCGCGGAATCGAGCGAACCGCGCGCCCCGAACCCGCCCGAAGCGAGCGATCCGCACGTCGGGCCGTCCGATCCGCTGTTCCGCCGGATCGTGGAGGATGTCCCGGCGGCGATCGCGATCTTTCGCGGCCCCGAGCACCGCTTCGCACTAGCGAACCCGGCCTATCGTAAGCTGTCGCGCGGCAAGGGCGAGCTGGTCGGTCGGACGGTGGCGGAGGTCTGGCCGGAGCTGCGGCACATCGTGGTGCCGCTCCTGGACGAGGTGTACCGGACCGGTCAGCCGTACCGGGCGATCGACCGGCTCTTGCCGATGGATCTCGGCAACGGCGTCGAGGAGACGTACCGCTCGTTCATCTACACGCCGCTGCACGATGGCGCGGGCAACGTCGCCGGCGTCCTCGTGCTCTCGCAGGAGACGACCGACCGGGTTCGAGCCGAGCGCCGGTTGGCCGAGGCGTTGCTCGACGCGCAGGAGCGAGCCCGGCAGGAAGCCGAGGCCCGGGCCATCGCCGAGCGCGCGCTCGAAGCGGAGCAGGAGGCACGCGCGTACGCCGAGTTCGCCGAGATCGTCTACCGCTCGTTGTTCGAGGGCGTCGCGGACGCCGTGCTCGTCGCGAGCGAGGACGCGCGCTACGTCGACGCGAACGAGGCCGCCTGCGCGCTCCTTGGCTACACGCGCGACGAGCTCCGGTCGATGCGGCCGGCTGACATCGTCGTGCCGAGCCGGCCGTGGGCGGTCGTCGGCTACGGTCGGCTGCTCCCCGACGGCTCGTGGCAGGCCGAGGTGACCTTGCGCCGCAAGGACGGCTCGCTGGTCGCCGTGGAGACGCGCGCCCGTCCGGTCCGGCTGCCCACCGGGACCGTCTACATCGGCATCAATCGCGACATCTCCGAGCGCAAGGCACTGGAACGGCTGCAGCGCGACTTCATCGCGATGGTGACCCACGAGCTACGGACGCCACTGACGACGCTCAAGGGCTACGCCCAGATGATGCGGCGGCGCGGGGCGTACAACGAACGGTCGCTCGAGACGATGATCGACCAGGCCGGCCGCCTCGAGCGCCTGCTCGGCGACATGATCGACGTCTCGATCCTCGAGGCCGGGCGGCTCGAGCTGCGCCGCGAACCGGTCGATGTGGTCGGCGAGGCCGCCGACGCCGTCGAGCAGATCCAGGCGCTCAGCCACGACCATCAGGTGCGGCTCGTCGCGCCGGACGACCCGCTCGTCGCCTGGTGCGATCGCGATCGCCTCAAGCAAGTGTTCGGCAACCTGCTCTCGAACGCCGTGAAGTACTCGCCGGAAGGCGGCGAGATCGTCGTGCGCGTCGAGGATCGCGGCAACGAGGTGCAGATCGCCGTGTCGGACCGCGGGCTCGGGATCGCACCGGACGTGCTGCCGCGCCTGTTCGGGCGCTTCTACCGGGCGAGCGAGACGGCGCAGGGCATCCGCGGCCTGGGGCTCGGCCTGTACATCACGCGCTCGCTCATTGAGGCGCACGGCGGGCAGATCTGGGCCGAGAGCCCCGGCCCCGGCCTCGGCACGACAGTCCAGTTCACGCTGCCGTACGGCGGCCCGGACGATCCGCCGGGGGGCGCGGTGCTGACGGACGATGCCGGCGATCGGGCCTGAGGCGACGCGGGGCGCCGGGTGCGGATGCCCCGATCAGCGCCGCCAGCAGCCCCAGGCAAGCGCCAGCCAGCCGGCCAGGAACGCCAGGCCACCGAACGGCGTGATGGCGCCGAGCCAGCGGACGCCGCTCAGGGTCAGCGCGTAGAGCGAGCCGCTGAACAGGATGGTCCCGACGATGAACAGCCACCCCGCGACCTGGAGGACTCGGTTCGTCGTCTGGGCCGCCAGCCAGCCGACGAGCAGCAGGGCGAGCGCGTGGTACATCTGATAACGCACGGCCGTTTCGAAGACCGCCAGGCGGTCCGCGGCGAGCACGCCGCTGAGGCCGTGGGCGCCGAACGCGCCGGCCGCGACGGCGATGAAGGCCGAGAGGGCCGCGATCGAGATGAAGTGGCGAGACATGGCTGAAGGCCGTTTCTGGATGAGGGCCACGGGACGCTGCAAGCACAAACAGCGTACCACGGCGCCGATGATGTCCCGTCGCAATTGGCGGGCTGCACACAGTCCGGTATCGGCGCGCTCGGCGAGGAGCGCGAGCATGGTACGGTACCGGCCGGCGATGATCCCCTACGGAGCGCTCCGGTGAGCGACGCTCCCGACCCGATCCTGCGCGGGCGCGATGGGCTGCGGCTGGACCCGTCCGATGACGCGTTGTTCTACCGCCAGCCCCGTCTGGTGGTGCACATCGACGCCGGCGCGATTCAGGCCGTCACCGACCACATCCGCCGCCTCGTCCCGCCGGGCGCCGACGTCCTCGACCTGATGAGCTCGTACCGTTCCCACCTGCCGGATGACCTGCCGCTGGGTCGGGTGGTCGGCCTCGGGCTGAACGCGGAGGAGCTGGCGGCGAACCCGCACCTGGACGAGTACCTGGTCCACGACCTGAACGCGGATCCGGCGCTGCCGTTCGGAGATGCGAGCTTCGGTGCCGCCCTGTGCACCGTGTCCGTCCAGTACCTGATCCGGCCGGTCGCCGTCTTTCGCGAGGTCCGACGGGTCCTCGCGGTTGGCGCGCCGTTCCTGGTCACCTTCTCGAACCGCTGCTTCCCGACCAAGGCGGTCCTCGCCTGGCACGAGCGCGACGATGACGGGCACGTCGAGCTGGTGAGGGAGTACTTCGGCGTGGCGGGCGGCTGGCGAGACCTCGAGACGGCCGCACACGCCCCGCGCGGCGGCGATCCGCTGTTCGCCATCTGGGCCTACCGAGCGTGAGGCGAGATCGTCGCGGGCCGGGCAGCGCGGGCGTGCGGCGGCGCCGCCGCGACGCTCACCACTTAAAGTTCTGGAAGGCGTAGTCCAGCAGCATCCGGCTGTCACCGGCCGGGTCGAAGCTTCGCAGGACCGTCACGAACACCCGGCGACCGTTGCGGGTCGCGGAGGCGACGAGGCAGCGGCCCGCGTTGTCGGTGAACCCGACCTTCACGCCATCGGCGCCCGGATACTGGCCCAGCAACCTGTTCAGGTTGTTGAGGGTGTAGCCCTCGCCTTGCCAGGTCTTCGTCGCGGACAGGTGGTAGAAGAGGCTGTCCTGCATCCCGTGGCGGGCCATCATGGCGAGGTCGTACGGCGTCGAGTAGTGGCCGTCCTCGTCCAGGCCATGCGGGTTGCGGAACTGGGAGTCCTGGAGGCCGAGGGTCCGGACGCGCTCGTTCATCATCTCCATGAAGCGGCTCTCCGAGCCGCCAACGTGGCGGGCGATCGCCAGGGCCGCGTCGTTGCCGCTCGGGAGCATCAGCCCGAACAGCAACGTCTCGAGCGAGAGCACCTCGCCGGGCGCTAGCCCCATGACGGTGCTGTCGTACATCGTCGAGCTGTCGACATCGACAGTCACCCGGTCCTGGGGGCGCCCGTGTTCGATCGCGACGATCGCGGTCAGGATCTTCGTCAGGCTCGCCGGCGCGATTCGCTCGTGGGCGTTCTTACCGTACAGGATCGCGCCCGACTCGCCGTCGACGACGACCGCGGCCTCGGCCGACGGGACCCGCGGCCAGCCCGATCCGACGCGCTCCGGGATCGGCTTGCCGGTCATTGGGTTGACCCCGCCGCCCGTCGCCAGCTCGAAGAGCGGCTTCGGCGGACCGGCCGGTCCGAAATCGGCCAGGTTGGCC
>JALYGH010000759.1 GCA_030777205.1 Chloroflexota bacterium | reverse complement strand
ACCCCGGTCAGCAACGGGTGGCCCCGCCGGGTCAGCTCCCCCTCGATCCCGCGCAGGTCTGGCGCACGGTACTCGACCTGTTCGCTCGGCGTTCGGGCCACCGAGCGTGCCTGGCCGTGGGTGTGGTACAATGGTGCACGCCCTCCGGCTCGCTGGCGAGGAGCCTCTGGATCCTCTAGTCCAGGTCTAAATCCTGGCTCGCCAGCCCCGGCGCCGATCGGCCCGCCGGCACGTCGTAGGGGTCCGCCGACAAGGCATGCGTCAAAGCGATTCCTCAGACCCCCCTAGACAGAGCGATCGTATCGCGGTCGTCGTCCTGGCCGCCGGCCAGGGCACCCGGATGCGGTCTCGTCTCTCCAAGCTGCTCCACCCCGTCGCCGGGCGGCCGATGGTCCGTCAGGCCGTGGAGTTGGGCCGCGCGCTCGAGCCGGTGACGGTCGCGGTCGTCGTGGGACACCACGCCGAGGACGTGGCCAACGCCGTCGGCCCGGGCGTCGAGATCGTCGAGCAGCCCGAGCGCCTCGGGACCGGCCACGCCGTCCTCCAGGCCCGCGAGGTGCTCCGCGGGCGGGCCGAGATCGTCGTCGTCCTGTACGGCGATACCGCCCTCCTGCGGGAGACCACCCTGCGGCGGATGATCCACCTGGTGGCGCGGGCACCGATCGTCATCCTGACGGTCACGATCGAGGCGGGCACTGACCCGATCGTCGTCGAGGGGACGAAGACGTACGGGCGGATCAAGCGGGTCGGCGGCGAGGTTGTCGGGATCATGGAATTGCCGGGCAGCGATCCGGCCTACGACGCAAGCCGAGAGCTGAACAGCGGCGTCGCGGTGTTCCGTGCCGACTGGCTCTGGGACAATGTCGATCGCCTGCCGAGCAGTCCGAACGGTGAGTACTTCCTGACGGACCTGCCGGCGCTGGCCATCGCCCAGGGGCTGCGCGTCGAAGCGACCGCGCCCGACTCGCTCGACGAGGTCCTCGGCGTGAATACGCAGGAGCAGCTCGCGATCGTCAACCGCATCGCTCAGGAACGGATCCGGCGTAGCCTGCTCGACTCCGGGGTGCGGATGCTCGACCCGACCAGCGTCTACGTCGACGCTGGTGTGGTCGTCGAGCCGGACGCGGTCATCGAGCCGAACACCCACCTACGGGGCGCGACGTGCATCGGGGCCGGCTCCATTGTCGGGCCGAACAGCATTGTCGAAGACACCGTCATCGGCAGGCGCTGCCGGGTAGTCGCCTCGGTCCTCGAGGGGGCCCGCGTCGGCGACGACGTGACGATCGGGCCGTTCGCCCACCTGCGGCCCGGCGCGACGATCGAGGATCGAGTCGAGCTCGGCAACTACGCCGAGGTGAAGGCCAGCACCGTCGGCGCGGGCACGCGGATGCACCACTTCAGCTACGTGGGAGACGCCGAGATCGGGCCGGACACGAACATCGGGGCCGGCACGATCACCTGCAACTTCGATGGCCGCGCCAAGCACCGGACTATCGTCGGCGAGGGCGCCTTCCTCGGCAGCGACACGCTGCTCGTCGCGCCGGTGACGCTCGGCGACGGCGCGCGCACCGGGGCCGGGGCGGTCGTGACGAAGGACGTCGCGCCCGATCAGCTCGTAGTCGGCGTACCGGCCCGCCCGATCCGTCGAACCGCTCGCTCGGGGAGCTCGCCCGAGCCGCCCGACCGTCCACCCAGCCCACTCCCCGAGGCGCCGGGATCGAACGCCTCGGATGCCGCCGACGCGTGACGCGGCGCTAGACACATCGGAGCATGATGCTCGTGATCGACCCCCTGACCTGGGCCAAGCTCCTGGCCTTCGGGCTCGGGATCCTGTTTGCCACCCTCGGAGCGACCGCCGAGGCCGCCTTCGACGAGGTGAGCCGGCCGCGCCTGAGGCTCCTCCTCGACGGCGGCGTGAAGCGCGCCCAACGCGTGCTGGACGTGCTGGAGAACGGCACCTCGCTGTACACGACGATCTTCCTCCTCAACACGGTCGGCATCGCGGCGGCCGTCGCCGGCATCGTCCTGCTCGCGCTCGGGCCGGCCGCGCCGGACGCGCCGTGGGTCCCGCCCGCGATGGCGGCTGCTTGCGCCCTTGTCCTCCTGATCGCCCAGGCCGTCGGCCGCGGTATCGGGCTCGCGCGTCCGGAGCACACGACCCTCGCCCTTATCGGGCCGCTCCGCCTGCTCGCGCGGGTGCTCCTGCCGCTCGGCGGGCCGCTCCACCTGATCGAGCTGCAGCTCGCGACCGCGCTCGGCACCGGACGCCCATCCGAGCCGAACGGCGACGACGAGCTCCGGCTCCTGGTCGAGACGGTAGACGAAGCGCACCCGCTCGAGGCCGACGAGCGCGACATGATCCACGGCATCTTCGAGCTGAGCGAGCGGCCGGCCCGTGAGGTGATGGTGCCGCGCGTCGACATGGCCGCCGAGCCGCGCGACGCGCCGATCCGCCAGGTCCTCGACCGCGTGATCCAGACCGGGTACTCGCGCATCCCGATCTACGACGAGACGATCGACAACGTCATCGGCGTGGTGTACGCGAAGGACATGCTGCGCCACTTGCGCGACGGCAAGCTTGGCGACCCGGTCGAGCCGATCGCCCGCAAGCCGTACTTCGTCCCGGACACCAAGAAGGTGGACGAGCTGCTCCAGGAGCTCCAGCAGTCGCGGGTGCACGTCGCGATCGTCGTCGACGAGTACGGCGGCACGGCCGGTCTGGTGACAATCGAGGACATCCTCGAGGAGATCGTCGGCGAGATCCGCGACGAGTACGACGTCCACGAGGAGCAGCTCATCGAGCACATCGACGAGACGGTGTCGGTGGTCGATGCCCGCGTCAGCATCCGCGATGTCAACGAGGAGCTCGACTTGCACCTGGACCCGGACGAGTTCGACACGCTCGGCGGTCTGGTCTACCACGAGCTCGGCGGCGTGCCGTCGGAGGGCGACGAGGTGCGGGTGAACGGCTGCCTGGTGACCGTCCTGAGCACCGAGGGGCGCCGCATCAAGAAGCTGCGGGTGGCGCTCGTCGGCTCGGAGGCCTAGCGTCGCCGCCCGCTGCTCCCGCGGTCGCGGGCTGTATCTGCGACAATGTAGGCACGATGAAGAAGCTCCAGATCGTCTACCTGATCGTCGGCGTGCTCGTGGTGTTGAGCATGCTCGTCGCCCTGTTGCCGCCGCCGCGGTGAGCGAATCGTCGGTGATGGCGTGCGTGGGGGCGCGCTCGCGGCCGATGTCCGGCCCTGAGCGGCCGACCACGAGTTGCTCGGTATGAGCGACCGTGCGGCGCGGCTGCGTGCCCTGCGGGGACAGCCGCGCCGCTACCGACCGGATCTGCGGACGTTCGAGCAGCTCGTCGCCGAGGCGCTGGCCGAGCTGCCGGCGCCGTTCCGCGACCTCCTGTCGAACGTGGCGGTGGAGGTCGCCGAGTGGCCGTCGCCGGACGACGCCGAGATCCTGTCGGGCGACGAGGACGACGGCCTGCTCGGCCTCTATCGGGGTATCCCGTACGGCGAGCGCGGCACCGGCTACCACCTGGCCGTGCCCGATCGGATCACGATCTACCGCCGCCCGATCCTCGACCTCTGCCGAACCGAGGAGGAGGTCCGCGCCGAGATCCGCAAGACCGTCCTGCATGAGGTCGGCCACTATTTCGGGCTGTCGGATGAGGAGCTGCCGTGAGGAGGAGCAGGCAGTAGGCGGTCGGCAGCGGTTCGCCTTTCCTGCCGACTGCCCACTCCCTACTGCCAGCTCGCGCGATGCGGATCGACATCCTGACGCTGTTCCCGGAGATGTTCGCCGGGCCGCTCGGCCACAGCATCCTGAAGCGGGCGATCGAGGGCGGTATCCTGGAGGTCGGGCTGACGAACCCGCGCGATTTCACGACCGACCGCCACCGCACCGTCGATGACTACCCGTACGGCGGCGGGCCGGGGATGGTGATGAAGCCCGGCCCGCTCTTCGCGGCCGTCGAGTCGGTCGCCCGCCCGGGCAGTCCGGTCATCTTGCTGTCGCCGCGCGGGCGGGTATTCTCGCAGGCGGTCGCCCGCGAGCTGGCTCGGCACGAGTACCTGGTCCTGATCTGCGGCCACTATGAGGGCGTTGACGAGCGCGTCCGTGAGCATCTGGCCACCGACGAGCTGTCGATCGGCGACTATGTGCTGACCGGTGGCGAGCTGCCGGCGATGGTCGTCGTCGATGCCGTGGCGCGGCTGCTGCCGGGCGTCCTCGGCGACGAAGGGTCGAGCGTCGATGAGTCGCACAGCGACGGGCTGCTGGAATACCCCCAGTACACCCGTCCCGCCGAGTTCCGCGGCCGGCGCGTACCGGACGTCCTGCTGTCGGGGAACCACGCGCTGATCGAGGCGTGGCGACGGCGAGAGGCGCTGCTCGCGACCGCCCGCCGCCGCCCGGACCTGCTCCGGGCCGAGCACCTCGCGGCCCTCCAAGAGGAGCTGATGCCGAAGCGCAAGAAGCGGCGGCGCTCAGAGCAGCCGCCCGACCCGGAGGACCGCGCGGCCGGCTTGACGTAGCAGGGTCACCGGCGACAGGGACTGCCCGGCGCGTCCGCGCGGGCCGGGCGTGCTCTTAATGTGCAGCATTCGAGATTGGCGGCCACCTCGCACGTCGATATCCTGAAAGCCCCGATCACACCGATGGTCCCCGGTGTTGGGCGACCATCGACGCGTGACGGCGCTCTCCGCGGCAATCCCTAACAGGTGCCCGGCTAGCAAGGACGGCGGCAATGGCCGCGCGCGGCAGCGTGTTGATCCTCGAGGACGACCCGATCATTTGCGAGCTTCTGGAGTGCGTGTTCGCCGATGACGGCCACCATGTGCGGGTCTGTTCCACGCCCGATCAGCTTCTTGACGTGGCGGGCGAGCTGCCGAGTGCGCTCGCCGTGGTGGACTTCTGGGGTAACGGCCACCAGGAGCTGGCGGGCGAGGAGCGCGACCAGTTCACCCGCCTCACGCGCGCCGTCCCGACGATCCTCATCACCGGCCGCGCCTGGGCCGATCGGGAGACGGGGGACGAGCTCGGGCTGGTCGCGATCGTCAAGAAGCCGTTCGACGTGTTCGACCTGACCGGGCTCGTGTCCGACCTCGCCGCGCGGCTCTCCAGCGAGGGTACGGCCGCGCGCCGGTAGTCGCCCGATTCGTCAGCCGGGCTATCCGCCATCGAGCGGGCTGCCCGAGCCGCGTCAACTTGGCGCCCGAGCGAGCGGGGGCTCGGCTGCACTCGCCGGTCTCTGGAGAAGACAGGTGGGTGCGCCAATGGCAGTTACGGTTCGCCCGCCTTGACGGCCTGCTTCAGCTCCTGCCAGGCCTTGCGCGCCTCCTCGACCGAGCTCTCGTCCTCGATGGTGGTGATGTCGCCGGGGTCGCGGTCGAGCGTGACCGCCTTCAAGACGCGGCGCATGATCTTGCCGCTCCGCGTCTTCGGCACTAAGTTGACGAAGTTCAGCTCGCCGATCACCGCGACCGGCCCGAGCTCCTGGCGCACCGTCTCGAGCAGCTCCCGCTTGAGGCCGTCAGACGGCACCTGGCCCTGCTTCAGCACGACGAACGCCGAGATCACCTCGCCACGCAGCTCGTCCGGGCGGCCGGTCACGCCCGCCTCGGCCACGGCCGGGTGCTTGAGGAAGGCCGTCTCGACCTCGATCGTCCCGACGCGGTGGGCGGCGATCTTGATGATCTCGTCGGCGCGGCCGGCGAACCAGACGTACCCGTCCTCGTCCACCTGGGCCGAGTCGCCGGTGTAGTACGCCCGCCGGTTCGGGATCCGGTCCCAGTAATCGTGGCCGTACCGCTCGGGCTCGCCCCAGAGCGTCGGCGTCAGGCCCGGGAAGGGGCGCGTGATCGCCATGATGCCCTTCTCGCCCGGGCCGACCGGCTCGCCCTCCGGCGAGACGATCGTCGCCTCGATGCCGGGCAAGGGCACGCCGGCCGAGCCGGGCTTGATCGGCAGCATGCCGAGGCCGTAGGGGTTGCCGAAGATTGGGCCGCCCGTCTCGGTCTGCCACATGTGGTCGATGACCGGGATGCGGTCGTCGAGCACCGCCTTCTGCAGCCACTCCCAGGCCGGCGGGTTCAGCACCTCACCGGCGCAGAACACGCGCTCCAGCGACGACAGGTCGGCGCCCCGCGCCGCGTCTTCGCCGTAGCGCATCAAGAGCCGGACCGCCGTCGGCGAGGTGAACACCCCGGTCACGCCCAGCTCCTCGATGATCCGCCAGACCGCGTCCGGAGTCGGATGGTCGATCGCGCCCTCGAAGGCCACGGTCGTGCAGCCGGCCAGGAGTGGTGCGTAGACGATGTAGCTGTGCCCGACGATCCAGCCGATATCCGAGGTCGACCACCAGATGTCGTGGGGCTTGAGGTCGAAGACCCAGCGACCCATGCTGTGGACGTGGACGCCGTAGCCGCCGTGGGTGTGGACGGCCAGCTTGGGGCGGGCGGTCGTGCCCGAGGTGGCCAGGATGAAGGCCGGCTCGTTCGACTCCAGCTCGACGTGCGCTCCGCTCTGGCCCGCGCCGAGTGCCAGGAAGTCCTCCCAGGAGAGCCGGCGGTCCCCGGCGCCCGCGCCGTCCGCTCCGTTCGCCCCGGGGGCGCGCCGCAGCGTGACGACACGCTCGACGAGGTCGCCCGCCTGCCGGACGGCCGCGTCGACGATGCCCGCCAGGGGCACGTCCTTGCCCTTGCGGTAGGTCAGGTCGGCGGTGAACACCGCTCGCGACCCGCTCGCCGCGATGCGGCCAGCGAGGGCCGTCGCCCCGAACCCGGCGAAGACGACCGAGTGGATCGCGCCGATCCGGACGGTCGCAAGCATCAGCATGATCGCCTCGGGGCAAGTCGGCATGTAGATCGTGACGCGGTCGCCCTTGTCGATCCCCATGCCTCGCAGCGCCGCCGCGACCCGCTCGACCTCGCGCCGAAGCTGGGCATAGGTCAGGACGCGCCGCTCCCCGCGCTCGCTGACGTAGATCAGCGCCGCCCGCCCGCCCTCGCCCCGCGCGACGTGATGATCGAGCGCGTTATAGGCCAGGTTGGTCCGGGCGCCGGTGAACCAGCGGAACGTCGGGAAGTCCCACTCGAAGACGCGGTCCCAGCCGCGGAACCACGGGAGCTGGCGGGCCGCGCGATCCCAGAACACGTCCGGGTCCTCGGACGCCTCGCGTCGCCAGCGACGCACGATCGGGTTGACGAGGTCCATCGGCGCACCTCCTCCGTCAGCGGAACCAGTCGATTGGGGACTGTGTAGCAGGCCGACGCCACCGGAGTCCACGGGTCGGGCGCCGGAGCCGCGGCGATGCTCCCACCCGTGTGAGGCGGAGGCTACGACGGCTCGGGCGGGAGGCGTAGCTCGACCCCGGCCCGCTCCTCCTGAATGCGCACGACGATGTCGGCGTGCTTGCCGCCCCAGCCGCGCGCCTGCGCCTCGATGAAGCGTTGCTCGGCCAGGTTGGCGAACTCCAGCGGCAGGCCGAGCTCCTTCGCCAGGTTCGTCCCTAGTCGCAGATCCTTTGCCGCCAAGTCGATCGCGAAGCCGGGCTCGAAGTTCCCCTTGAACAGGTACTTCGGGTAGTTCTCGCCGAGCTTCCAGGTGGCGCCGCTGCTGCTCTGGATCACGTCCACCAGCGTCGTCAATTCCACGCCGGCCTTGACGCCGAGGGTCAGCGCCTCGCCGAGCAGCATGTTCAGGCTCAGCGAGATCATGTTGTTGACCAGCTTCGTCGCCACGCCGGCGCCGGTCGTGCCGCAGTAGACGACGTGGTCGCCGAACGCCTCGAGGATCGGGCGGCACCGCTCGAAGGTTGCTCGGTCCCCGCCGACCATGATCGCCAGCCGGCGCGACTCCGCGCCGAACACCCCGCCCGACACCGGCGCGTCGAGCACCTCGACGCCGCGGGCCCGCGCCGCCGCGGCCACGGTGCGGACGGTCGTCGGCGAGTTCGTCGTCAGGTCGACCAGCACGCCGCCGTCGCGCAGCCCGCCCAGCACACCGGTCTCGCCGAGCGCCACCTCCTCGAATTGCGGCGGACCCGGCAGCGAGGTGAGTACGACGTCGCTCGCCGTCGCGACGGCCGCCGGGCTGGCGGCCCAGCTCGCTCCCTTGTCGAGCAGGGGCGCGGCGGCGGCCTCGCGGGCATCATGCACCGTCAGCCGATAGCCGGCCGCGAGCACGTGCCCGGCCATGTGCCGCCCCATGTTCCCCACGCCGATGAACCCGACTGCCGGTCGGTCTGCCATGTGTGCCCCTCCCGCTTTGCACTCGCGCTCGCACGGCCCGCGCGAACGCGGACCGAACGATGACAGACGACGATAGCCGGAATGGGCGGTCGACGCTAGCGCCCGTCATCCAGGCGCAGATCGTTGATCGTCCAGGGGATCGCGTGGCGGGAGGCGAGCGACGGGCCGTGGAGG
>JALYGH010000758.1 GCA_030777205.1 Chloroflexota bacterium | reverse complement strand
GTCGCGCTCCACCTGGCGATCATGATGACGTTCCTGCCGTACGTCTACGGCTACCGCCAGGTGCTCCCGATGCAGCTCCTGATGCTCCCGTTCTGCGGCGCCCTGCTGGCCGACCTCGCCAGCCGGGTCGCCACCTGGGCGCTCAGGCGGGCGCCCATGGAGCCGCTGGTGGAGCAGGGCGCCCGCTAACGAGCGGGCCCGATCTCCACTACCACGTAGCGGTTCTCGATCGTCACAGGGTAGGTCTCGGCCACGTAGGGGCCCTTGCCCAAGTCCGAGATGCCGGCGGTCCGGACGCCCGGACCCTCGATGGCGGTCACCTCGGCGGCAGGGCTCGCGTCCTCGACCGCCTCTCCGGGGGCCACGTCGACCTCGTAGGCGCGCACCCGCACCCTGGCCGGGTTGAACCAGGACTGACCGGTGCGGATGTCGTACTCCCAGGAGTGCCACGGGCAGCGCAGGATCTCGCCGGCGCGCGTGTAGCGGAACTCTTCACCCGGCGCTTTGACCTCGAGCCGCCCGGCCAGCCGCCCCTCGCACAATGGTCCGCCCTGGTGCGGGCAGCGGTTGAGCAGCGCGAAGAACTCGCCGTTGATGTTGAACACGCCGACCTGCCGCCCGGCCACGTCCACGATCTTGCGCGTGCCGGGCGGCAGCTCGTCGACGCTGGCGACGACGTAGCGGGCCATCAGAGGCGGTAGAGGGCGCGAGCGTTCTCGGCCATGATCTTGCGTCGGACGTCGGCTGGTACGCTGGGCGGGATCGCCGTATCCGGGGCGTCGAAGTCCCAGTGCGGGTAGTCGGTCGAGAACATGATCCGGTCGTTCATCCCGAGGTCGTCGAGCAGCCGCAGGAACGCGGCCGGCGACCCCGGCTCCTCGACCGGCTGGGTCGTGATCCAGAAGTGCTCGCGGATGTACTCGGAGGGCAGCCGCTTCAGGTGCGGCACCTCGGCCTTCAGCTTGCCGTAGGCGCGGTCCATCCGCCACATCAGGGGCGGCAGCCACCCGAAGCCGCCCTCGATCAGGACGAACTTCAAATCGGGGAACCGCTCGAAGACGCCCTCAGTCACCAGGCTGATCACCTGGTCCTGGAACGAGGCCGACTGCCCGGTGTGGTACTCGATGTAGAACGAGGGGTGCCCGACCCCGGTGATCGGCCAGCCGCCCTGGGCGCCGAAGTGCATCCCGACCGGCAGGTCGTATTCGCACGCGGCCTCGTAGATGGGCC
The DNA here is from genome assembly GCA_030777205.1 of Chloroflexota bacterium. Classification (GTDB taxonomy): domain Bacteria; phylum Chloroflexota; class UBA6077; order UBA6077; family JACCZL01; genus JALYGH01. The sequence continues at coordinate 2,362 of JALYGH010000758.1, read as the reverse complement.
AGTACTTGCGCCGCCCGAGCGGCTCGTGCGTGCGCGCCTCGAACTGGATCTGGACGAAGCGCCGGTCGTTGGCGCGGCGGCGGATCTCCTCGACGGCCAAGTCGGGCGCCTCGTAGGTCACGGAGATGGAGGAGCGGAGGCGGGGCTCCGGGTCGAGCCATTCGGCGGCCTGCCAGTCGTTGATCGCCCGCGACATGGCGGCGCCCCACTCGAGGTTGAGCTGCTTGCCGGACCCGAGCAGCGGCAGCAGCACCCCATACTCGATGCCCCACCGGTCGAGGAGCTGCTCGCGCATGAAGCCCAGGTCGGAGCCGGGCTTCAGCCCGGACGGCGGCCAGGCGTCGGTACGGGCGGCGTGCTCCGAGGCGAGCGGGTAGTAGAGGCCGTGGTACGTGCGCGGCCCGAACTGGTCGGCGTGCTGCCGCCACCGCTCGGAGAGGTAGGGGTGCAGGGTCGAGTCGGAGGGGAGCGTGGGGTGGATGTCACAGTCGATGATCGCCGTCCCGGCCGGGCGCCCTGCGACGGTCTCGCGCACCGCGATCGTCATCGTGTCCTCCTACAGCCGGTAGAATTCGCGGGCATTCTCTGAGAGTATTTTACGCTCCAGGTCCGGCGAGAGGCCGGCCGGCAACGCCTCGGCGGGATCGTCGAAGTGCCAGTGCGGGTAGTCGGTCGAGAACATCAGCATCTCGTCCGAGCCGAGCTCGCCGATCAGCTCGAGCGTGCGCTGAGGGTCCGGCGGGGTGTCGAGGGGTTGGAGCGTGAAGCGGACGTGCTCGCGGATGTACTCCGAGGGCAACTGCTTGGTCCAGGGGATCTCGCGCTGGAGTCCCTTCCATTCCTTGTCGAACCGCCAGAGGAACGGCGGCAGCCAGGCGAACCCGCTCTCGACGCAGGCGACCCGCAGGGTCGGGAAGCGGTCGAAGACCCCCTCGACGACCATGCTCATGAGCTGGCTCTGGAACTCCGTGGCCATCCCGACGTACTCCTCCAAGTAGTAGGAGGGCCAGCCGACCGAGGTCGGCGGATTGCCGGGATTGCCGCCGAAGTGGAGCCCGATTACGAGGTCGTGGCGCGCGGCCGCCTCGTAGATCGGGTGCCAGTGGCGCTTGCCGTAGGGCTGCGGCGAGCGGACCGGCAGGTAGACCTGCACGAAGCCCGGGTGGCCGCCCAGCCGGTCGATCTCGCGCGCCGCGACCGCCGGCTGCTTGATCGGGACGACCAGCGACGCGCGCAGGCGCGGCTCCCGGTCCAGCCACTCGGCGACCAGCCAGTCGTTGACCGCGCGCGCCATCGCCACGTCGGCGTCCGGGTTGTGGATCGAGTCGACCGCGTACGAGCAGTTCAGGATCGCCAGGCGACTGCCCCACGCGTCGAGCGCCTGCTCGCGCAGCAGGTCGAGGCTCGAGCCGGCCGGTCCGCTCGCCGGCGTGGACCCGGGCCGAGCCGTCGTCGGCGCCTTCGGATAGGCGGTGTCGACCGGCCCCTTGAATCCCGACTGGGAGATGTACTCGCGCCAATGCTCGTCGAGGTACGGGAAGAGCGCCTCGACCGAGGGCACCACGGCGTGGACATCGCAGTCGATCACGTCACGTGTGCTCATGCCGGCCACGGTAGTGCACGAGCCTGCGACCTGTCAAACTCGACACGCCACTGCTGGGCACACGGAGGCCAAAAGTTGGGGTGGGCGCAGGCATTGACGCTAGCTGGATCGTCCCGGAAGGACTTGATGCTGTGCCTGCCGTACATCCACCGCTACCGCCAGGTGCTCCCGATGCAGCTCCTGACGCTCCCGTTCCGCTGGGCCTTGCTGGGCGGGCTGGTTGGCCGCCTCGTGGCCTGGCGACTCGAACCGGCCGCCCCGGGCTTGCCGCTGGTGGAGCAGGGCGCCCGCTAGCGCGCTCGCCGTGTCCAGCAGCACGTCGGTGGGCAGGGCGGTCCGCCCGTAGACGAACGACTGCCGCGTCTCGTCGAGCGCCGCGAATAGGGCGACGGTTACCACGAGGGCCAGGCGCGAGCCAAGCCCGAAGCCGGCCCGCGGGCTCGTCAGCGCGCCGAAGAGCGACCAGCCGAGCACGGCGTAGACGAACACGTGGCCCGACTTCGCCTTGACGAGGCCCCAGACGCTGCCGGCCGTCTCGGGCGGCGCGCTGATCGACGAGGTGAACAGGATCGCCACCATCCACAGGCCGATGAACAGCCAGATCGCCACGTCCGACTACTCCCCGGCCGGCTGATGCGCCGGCCGCGGAAAGCCGGTGGCGGCACGGAGGCGGCGCAGGCCGCTCGCGGCGCCGATGGCAGCCAGTGCGCTCATCCCGTCGAGCATGACGTCGGCCAGGCGCGGCTCGCGGTTCGGCAC
>JALYGH010000757.1 GCA_030777205.1 Chloroflexota bacterium | reverse complement strand
GACCGGGCCACCGCCCGCGCCACGTCGACCTGGTAGGGCCGCAGCGGCATCCGCAGCACCGCCTCGCCGAACGCGCCGACGTCACCGAGCGCCCGCCGCAGCCCGTCACGCCGCGCACGTTCCTGTGCGTCACCCCCTCCCGTCCCCGTCCCCGCATCGCTCCCCCCACTCGGCACGTCGAACTCCTCATGCTCATCGTGCCGTTCATCCAACGCACTCGGCCGCTTCCGCATCGTCATCACGTGAACCCCCCGTCAGCGCCACGCAGTTCCAGTAACCGTGACGGGGGCGGCATCGCGCCAGCTCGGCTCCTGGACCACGTCCGGCGCTTCAACCGCCGGGTCTTCAACCCGGTCGTGCTGGCCCTGACGGCCGGCGGCCGACGCCGGGTGTACTTCGCGATCGTCCGCCACGTCGGGCGGCGCACCGGCCGCGCCTACGCCACGCCGGTCATGGCCCTGCCGACGCGCGACGGCTTCCTCGTGCCACTGACGTACGGCACGCGCGCCGACTGGTGCCGCAACGTCCTCGCCGCCAGCGCGGCGACGATCACGCACCGGGGCAGGACGGTCACGGTCGATCGCCCGGAGGTCGTCGACGCCGCGACCGTCCTGCCCCGGCTCTCGCCGGTGCGCCGGGCCATCTTTCGCCTGGTCGGGATGCGGCAGTTCCTGCTGCTCCGGCGCGGGTGCTCCGCCGGCGGGCGGCCGGTTTCGGTCAGGCGAGCTGTAGCTCGGCCGTGCTGAACACGGTCGTGAACCGCTTGCAGAAGATCACCACCGACTGCACGCCTTCGATCTCCCAGTCGGCCGGCAGCTCGTAGTTCTGGTCCCCGACGTTCCCCTTGAGCACGGCCACCTCGTAATCCGGATCCTGGTGGAGCTCGGCGCTGCTGCGCGGGGCCGGGTGCCGGGAGAGGTAGACGTACAGGTCCAGGCCGTTCGTGACCCTGAAGCGCTCGAGCCGCAGGATCGTTCGACCGTCCGGCAGGTGATACAACGTCGCCTCGCCCTCGCCCTTGTGGACCGCGTCGACGACGCCGAAGCTGCCGCGCCACGTCGCGATCTGCCCGTCCAATGGTTGCGAATCAGACTCGTCGGGCGGCTGCATGGCAGACGAGGCACCGGAGTGTGGGGCGGCCGCTTGCTGTGCCGAAGCCTGAGGAGCGGCGCCGCCCGCCCGTCACTGGACCCCGTCACTGGACACAGAACTCGTTGCCCTCGGGGTCCTGGAGCACCACCCAACGCTCGCCGTGCTCGGTCAACTCGCCGACGCGGGTCGCGCCCGCCTCGACTAGCCGGGCGACGTGCTCGTCCACGCGCCGCCGCCGTTCGTCGCCTTGGAGGGAATGCTCGGCGACGTTGACGTCCAGGTGCACGCGATTCTTGGTCACTTTGGGCTCCGGCACGCGCTGGAAGAAGACGCGCGATCCGCTGCCGTCCGGGTCCACGATCGCGCTGCGCGAGTTCCACCCTTCCTCCGGCACGCCGATGCTGGTCAGGAAGTCGGGCCAGGTGGCGAAACCTGGCGGCGGATCCTGGAGCTTGTAGCCGAGCGCCAGTGCCCAGAACTCGGCGAGCCGGGCCGGGTCGGCGCAGTCGATCGTCACCTGAAAGCGGGGAGCCATCGGGTCGGGCCTCCGGAGTAGGGATTCGACGGGCTACACGCCGAGGAGCCGACCCGGCGTACCCACCAGCCCGTCGAGGTCGTGTCGGTCCGAGATTACCGCGTCCGCCTCCTCGGCGGCCGATCCGCCCGGGACCGGCCTCGCGCCGGTCGATCGGTCGTGCGGGATACGGGCTCCTCCCCCCCCGGCGGGGCCAGCGGCAGCCAGATGCGCAGGGTCGTGCCCCGGTTCGGCCCAGGGCTCTCGGCCCGGATGCGACCGCCGTGCCGCTCGACGATCCCCCGCGCGATGTGCAGCCCGAGCCCCATCCCGGGGATCTGGAGCTCGGCCGCGTTCGGCGCCCGCTCGAACGGCTGGAAGATCGCTTCCTCGCTGCCGGGCGGCAGCCCGATCCCGCTATCCTGGACTTCCAGCAGGGCCCCGCCATCGGCGCCGCGGGCGCACAGCCAGACCTCGCCGCCGTTCGGCGAGTACTTCACGGCGTTCGTCAGCAGGTTGGCCAGTACCTGTTCGAGCCGGTGGGCGTCGGCGAGCACGATCAGGCCATCCTCCGTCCGCAGCCGCGCCCTGTGGCGGTCGGTCAGGTGGTCGCGGTAGCGGTCGGCCACCTCACGAATGAAGGCGCCGATGTCCAGCGGCCGGAGCTCGATCTCGAGGCGGTCCGTGCGCAGCCGCGCGACGTCGAGTAGGTCGTCGGTCAGCTCACTCAGCCGGTCGCTCGCGTCGGCGACGGCCTGCAAGGACCGCTCCAGGCGTGCCGAATCGAGAGTTCCGAGCTCGCGGGCGCGGGCGAGCATCTGGGCCATTCCCTTGAGGACGGTGACCGGCGTCCGCAGCTCGTGCGCGGCGATCGAGAGGAAGACGTCGCGGGCTTCGATCGCCTGCTGGGCCTCCTCATACAGGCGCGCGTTGTCGACGGCCAGCGCCGCGCGCCGGCCCATCTCGACGGCGACCGTGAAGTCGTCGGCCGAGAAAGGATGCCCGGGCGCCGACCGGAACAGGGCGAGCGCGCCGACGGTCCGCCCCCGCGCGACGAGCGGCATCCACAGCTCCGAGCTGACGCCGAGCGCCCGCAGCACCTCGAGGTGCTCGGCGTCCCAGGTCCCGCTCACGAGCTGGTAGTCCGTCGTCTCGGCGATCAGGCGGGGCCGGCCGGTCCGGAGCGCCCCCCACAGTCCTGATGCAGGCCGCGGCCCGGTGGACGGGTGGCGGAGGAGCCTATCGGCGAGCGCCTGCTTGCCGGGGTCGGCGACGGCCACCGCGACGCGCTCCACCTGCTCGTCCGCGCCGACGACGTACGCGGCGCTCCAATCGGCCAGCGTCGTGGCGGCCACCCGGGCCACCTGGACCAGCGTCTCGTGGACCGACAGCGACGACGGCAGGAGGGCGCCGGCATCGGCGAGGAACCGCAAGCGCGCTTCGACCCGCTTCGCCTCGGTGATGTCGCGGAAGATGTTGATGATGAAACGGACCGCGCCGGCGTCGTCGAAGACGGGCGTGGACGTCAAGAGCGACCAGCGCTCCTCGCCGGTCAGGAGGTTGCGGTAGCGGATCGGCTCCGTCGCGGCCGCCTCGCCCTTCAGGGCTCGCCGATTGGGGGACTGTTCGATCGACAGCGGTCGGCCCGCCTCGTCCAGGATCTGGAACCGCCGCTGCAGCTCCGCGTGGGGTGCCTTGACCAAGTCCTCTCCGGTCGCGTAGCCGAGCGGCCGGGCAGCCGCGTCGTTGGCGTAGATCAGTCGGAGATCCGGCCCCTGGACGGTGATCCTGTCGGTGACGCCGCGCAGGATGATGTCGAGCTGGTCGCGCGACTCGCGCAGCTCGCGCTCCGCCCGCTTACGGTCGGTGATGTCGCGGAGCGCGGCCACCCGCAAGTGCCGCCCGTCGTGGAGGAGCGTCCGCCCGCGCACCTCGAGGTCGATCCTGGTCCCGTCCTTCCGGATCCCGACGATCTCGTACGGCTCCTCGGAGTGCGACGCGATGTGCCGCTGGATGACCGGGCGCGACTCGGGCGCGGCGAGGTCCCAGGCGGACTTCTGGATGATCTCGTCGCGGGTGTACCCGAGCAGCGCGGCGAATGCTTCGTTCGTGTCGACGTGCTGGCCGCGCTCGTGGACGGTGATCCCCTCGAAGGCCGCCGCCGACAGGAGCCGGTAGCGCGCCTCGCTGTCGTGGAGCGCCGCCTCGAGGCTCCGCACGCGCTCCCGCAGCCGAGCGTGTTCGATCGCGCGGCCGAGCTCGGCGGCGACGTCGCGGAGGGCCGCCGTGTCGGCGTCTCCGTACGACCGCTCGGGCGACGAACGCGCCAGGGCGACGATGCCGAGGGCCCCATCCAACGCGCACAGCGGCGCGGCCAGCAGCTCTCGGACGCGCGGCCCGGCGACGTCGCCGAGGAGCACGCGGGCCGGGGCGGCACCCGGCTGGTCCCGGAATGACGCCCGACCGTCGGCGGGCCAGCGGATCGGCTCATCCGCCCCGAGCAGGCGAGCGAGGTGGGGGTCATCGGCGCGCGCAACCGGCAGTTTGGCGACGTCCAGGGTGTCGACTGCCACCAGGTCACCGTCGGTGGCGGTCGCGATCGCGGCGGGCTCGAGGCGAGCACGGTCGGCGGACAGCAGCGCGATCAGGGCCAGGTCGCCGAGCGTCGTGGCGAGGCAACGGGCGACGCCGTCCAGGGCGGGGCGCGGGTCATCCTGCGCCGCGGCGAGCGTGCGGACGACGCAGAGCACCGCATCCCGAGCCGCGTCGGCCTCGCGGCTCGGGCCAGCGATCGACATGCCGGTCCAGTCCCCCTCGCGGTGATGTTCGGCGCCCGCCCCACGGCCGCGGCGAACAGCCCGCAGCCAGTACGCCGCCGCTAGAAGCGTACCCAATCCGGCCGGCTGCGCTCCCGTCACAATCGCGCCGCGCTCGACGCGAGTGCGTCACGCCGAGCCGCGCGGCAGCTCCGGGCCGACCGGCAAGGCGGGGGCCCTGTCCGCCGTCATCCTCACCGAGCATAGTAAGATAGTCTGGAGACTCGAAGACGACGGCCTCGACGCGGCCACGCGGCCGGCCCACGAGCGCAAGCGCCGTCGGGCTCGGCCCCGGTGAGGTCAACCCGCGCCGCGATTCGCACCCG
>JALYGH010000756.1 GCA_030777205.1 Chloroflexota bacterium | reverse complement strand
GGCGCGGGCTCCGTGCGTGCCGGGGGCGGCGGGCCGCTCGCGCGCCGGGCGTCGAGCATCGCCTGGAGCCGGTCGCGATCCTCGATGAACAGGTCGAGGCGGCGCCGCATCCCCTGCGCCTCGACCTGGAGCGCCCGGATCCGCCAGCCCAGGATGCGGTGGTTGTGGCGCAGCTCGAAGAGGCGCAGCCGGAGCGTCGCGTAGCGCCCCTCGAGTCCCATCGCTCGCCCGCGCGCCTCGGAGATGCCCGCGCGGACGGACGTTTCGTCGTCCGGGTCGATCGCATCCGCCTCGCGCTCGCGCATCGCCAGTGACAGTCCGTGCGTGAGGACGGACAGCCGGGCGTGCTCGCCCCACTCGCCCGCCCAGCCACGTTCGCGGGCGAGGCGTTCGGCCGCGTCGACGACGGCCGGGTCGATGTCGAGCGAGACGATGACCTCCTCGGCGCCTTCGAACAGCGTGGCGTACATCCCCCGGCTCTTGCGGGGCCGGTCCGGCGGGATCTCGGCCAGCTCGTCGTGCTCCGGCAGCGGGACCATCGGCTCGCCGTAGCGGGTGAGCTCGCGCTTCAGGCGCTCCTCCTCGCGACGAAAGGCGACGATCTCGGCGCGGATGGCGAGGTGCTGATCGGCCAGCCCCAGCCAGGTTGCCTCGAGCTCCTCGCTGTCTCGCGTAAGCACGAACGTGACGTAGCGCACCAGCCAGTACGACGCCTCCAGCGTCAGCAGCTCGTCGCGCGTCTGGTTCAGGGTCCGGAGCAGCTCCGGGGGAGCACCGCCGCGCATGCCCGCGAGCGTGCCCCCCGAGGCGAGGAACGTCACGCCGCGCTCGAACAGATTGGCGAGCGCCATCGCCGGCGTCGGCCAGACGTCGCCGGCGACTGACAGCGCCAGATCGTACGTTTCGCGGAGTAACCCGATACGGAGCGGACCATCCCCCGATGGCCCAGTGGCGTCGTCACCCATCCGCGAGCCCGGCTCCATGGGTCATCGGCTCTTGAGACGGGCGAGCGCCGAGTGGAACGTCGCCGCGCGCTCCGGAGGCACCTCGCGGCTCACGAGGAGGAGCACGTTGTCCTTGATGCTGAGGTACGGACGCGCCTGCCAGTAGCGCGCGAGCCAGAGGCGCCAGGCTTCGAGCGCCTCCGGCGTGTCGAACACGAGGATCAGGTGCGGGTCGACGACTCCGGCGCTGAAGACGGTGAACGCCTCGCGGTGCGTCGTGGGTTGGGGCGCGCGAGGTGGCCAGCGGGCCGGCTCGATGTAGTCGATCCGCACGCCCGCCCGGCTAAGCGCTGATATGACGTCGTCCGCCGTCCAGCGCGCGAAGGTGACGCTCATGCGGCGGCGCTCGCTCCGGCGGCGTGGTACACCTTGCTGGTCAGCGGATGCACGACCTTCCCGGCCATGAAGCGCGACGCGGCCAGCACGCCGGCGAGGCTGACGCCCGACTCGATGCCGAGGCCGTCGAGCAGGTAGAGCAGGTCTTCGGTCGCCAGGTTGCCGGCCGCGCCGGGCGCGAACGGGCAGCCGCCGAGCCCGCCGGCCGAGCTGTCGAAGATCCAGTAGCCGAGCTGGAGCGCGAGCAGCGCATTGGCGAGCGCAGTCCCGCGCGTGTCGTGGAAATGGAGGCCGACGCGATCGACCCCGAACCGATCGGCCGCCGGCGCGAGGACCGCCTCGACGACCCGCGGCGTGCCGACGCCGATCGTGTCGCCGAGCGAGACTTCGTCCACGCCGAGGTCGAACAGGCGCGCTGCGACCCGCAGGCCGGCCTCCGGGGTGACCGGGCCCTCGTACGGGCAGCCGAACACCGTCGAGACGTAGCCGCGCACCCAGAGCCCCTCCGCGCGCGCCAGCCTCATCACCTCGCCGATTGCGCCGAGCGATTCGTCGATCGTGGCGTTGATGTTGCGCCCGTTGAAGCTCTCGGTGGCGGCGGTGAAGACGGCGATCTCGCGCGCCCCGGCCCGGAGCGCCCGCTCCAGCCCTCGAGCGTTCGGGACGAGGACCGGGTAGCGAACGTCCGGTCGCCGCTCGATGGCGGGCAGCACCACGTCGGCATCGGCCATCTGGGGCACCAGCTTCGGATGCACGAACGAGGTGACCTCGATCATCTGATGACCGGCTGCCGTCAGCAGGTCAACGAAGCGCACCTTGTCGGCCGCGGAGATCGTCACCGCCTCGTTTTGGAGCCCATCGCGCGGACCGACCTCGCAGATCCGGACGCGCCTGGGGAGTGTCTCGAGCATACGGGGTTCCTCGGCGTGGGGGGCGAGTCGGACGGTCAGGCGCCGGGATCGCCAGCTCCCGGCTGGCCGTCATCGCTCGCTAACTCTACCAGCAGCGCGCCGCCGTCGACCGTGTCCCCGGGACGGCAGTGGACCGCTCGGACGAGCGCGGCCCGGGGCGCGGCGACGGCGTGCTCGATCTTCATCGCCTCGAGGATGACGAGCGTCTGGTTCGGCAGGACCCGGTCGCCGGGTGCGACCGCGACACGAACGACCCGCCCCGGCATCGGCGCCCGCAACTCGGTCGGGCCGCCGCCGGCGTGCCCGCCACCGGTCGTCGCCTCGGCCGATGGCGGGGCTGCCGTCGTCAGGAGATACTCGCGGCCGTCGATCATGGCCACCAGCCCCTCATCCCGCCGGGCCAGTCGGACGGCCGTCTCCCCGTCGGCGGCGGTCGCGGACGTCACACGGGCCTCCTCGCCACGCAGGGAGACCTCGTACCGTTGGGCCTGGACGGCGACGAGCCAGCCGTCCGGGGCATCCGCCCGCGAGACTACGATGTCGTGCCGCAGCCCGTCGACGACGAAGGCCAGCGGGATGCCCTGGCCCGCCACCCGCCACGGCCCGAGGCGGAGCCAGGGTTCGGCGGGCGCGGCCGACGGCACCGCCGACGCCGCGTAGGCGGCGGCCGCGGCTAGCGCCGCCGGCGGAAGATCAGTCGGTATGGCCGGGCGCCACTCCCGAGCGAGGAAGTCAGTCGTGACCATGCCCGCCCGGAAAGCCGGGTGGCCCAGGACCCAGCGGAGGAGCGGCAGGTTCGTCGCCACCCCCTCGATGCGGTACTCGTCGAGGGCCGTCCGCGCGCGGGCGATTGCCGCCGCGCGGTCGGCGCCATGGACGATCAGCTTCCCGAGCATCGTGTCGTAGTACGGCGTGACGGCGCCGCCCTCGTCCACCCCCAGGTCGTGGCGCAGCCCGGCCCCGAGCGGCGGCGCGTATCGCAGCACGACGCCGGTCGAGGGCAGGAAGTCGCGGGCCGGGTCCTCGGCGTAGAGGCGGCACTCGATGGCGTGCCCGCGCAGCGCGACGTCTTCCTGGCCGAAGCCGAGCGGCTCGCCGGCCGCGATGCGGAGCTGCTGCCGGACCAGGTCGAGGCCGGTCACCAGCTCGGTGACGGGGTGCTCTACCTGGAGGCGGGCGTTCATCTCGATGAAGAAGAACTGCTTTTCGGCGTCGAGCAGGAACTCGCAGGTGCCGGCGTTGACGTACCCCGCGGCCCGGGCGACGCGGATGGCCGCGTCCCCCAGCGCGGCACGAAGCTCCGGCGTGACGGCCGGCGAGGGGCTCTCCTCGATCACCTTCTGGTGCCGACGCTGGACGCTGCAATCGCGCTCGCCGAGTTGGACGACGCTGCCATGCGCATCCGCGAGCACCTGGACCTCGACGTG
>JALYGH010000755.1 GCA_030777205.1 Chloroflexota bacterium | reverse complement strand
TGACCGGCGGGGAGTACGCCTTCGAGCGGGTCAACGTCGGGACCCAGCGCGCCGACCCGGACTCGCTGCTGAACTGGATGGCGGCGCTGATCCGAGTCCGGCGCGAGTGCGGCGAGATCGGCGTCGGCCGGCATCGGCAAGCGTCGTCCCGATCCGGTCGACCAAGTGGTGCCTGGGCCCCGTCCAGACCGTCAGCGGGCTGCTGGTCCACTGCGCGATCCGCCCGCGCTGTCCCGGACAGCCGACCTCGAATGCCGACCCGGCGTGCACGTCGCCCGAGAGCAAGATGGCCTGGCGGCGCGCGTCCGAGTCCTGCCAGGCGGAGAGCCGATCCAGCAGCCGGTCGCGCTGATCTCGAGTCGGCCACACGGCCCAGCGGTCGCGGACGTCCATGCCGCGGGCCGTCGGGACCCACTCGAGCAGGTGGTCGAAGAGGGGTGGCTGGTGGATGAGGGGCACGCTTGCCACGACGAACAAGGTCGGGACGCCGCGATCGGCTGCCGTGTGGAGGAAGTCGTCGAGATCCTGCCACTGGCGCTCGCCGATGATCAGACCGGCTCGGATTGTCCGCCGACGTTGTCATTCACCGCGCGGTTCACCTATGTTGACAGGGTGGCAACCCCGGCCGGGTACCATTCGAGGGAGGTACGGCGCCGGCCGGCGCCGCCAACAACGAAGGTGAGGACACGAATGTCTACGCATCGAGCCGACATTCCGCCCGAGCCGACTACCGACCTCGTGGCCGAGAGGAGCGGGCAGGTCCATGCCCCCGGCGCGCAGTCGACCGAGACGCGCGTCATCACCACCGAACCGGCCGGTCGCGGCGAGGTGCGCGTCGGCATCCCACGGGCCTACAACCTGTCGCGCGACCGCGTGCGGTGGGCGGCGATCTGGGCGGGCGTCATCACCACGTTGACGTCGTCGCTGCTGCTCGGCCTCCTCGGGCTGGCGGTGAGCCTGACCGCCGACAACGCCGGCGTGCGCGGGACGGCTCAGGCGGCGACGATCTGGGCAGTCGTCGCGATGCTGCTCGCGTTCCTGCTCGGCGGATACGTGGCCGGTGGAGCGGCCGCCGTCTTCGACCGTCGCTGGGGGGCGCTGAACGGCGCGCTGGTCTTCGCCGTCACCCTCCCGTTGGTCCTGTGGCTCACGACGACCGGCATCGGCGCTGCCCTCGGCATCGTCGCCAACTACGCGGCGGCAATGGCAATCGACCCGGCCCAACTACACGGGTTCATCGAGGGGGCGCCGAGCGTCGGCGCGCCGTCGCTCGGCAGGGAGACGGTCCAAACCTTGTGGATCGGGTTTGCCGGGCTCCTGCTCGCGCTCGCGATGAGTATGCTCGGCGGCGCACTTGGCACGCGCCGCTCGGTGGAGCTGCCGACGACGAACGGCCGAGGCGGGCGCTGAGCCACCGCTGCCCGCCGGCGAGCGGATCGCGCCGCAAGGCCAGTGGCCCGTCCCAAGCTGATGCCGCGCCTTTTTCGAGCCGGCCGGATGATGATAACCAAGGTCCGGCCTGAAGGGAGGATCGAAGATGATGCGAGGACCAGATGTGCCCGCTGCCCCTTCGTTCGGCGTCGCTGCTCCGGACTGGGAGCGGCTGAGCAAGGGCATCTCCCGCCAGGGGACAGTCGACATTCCCGAGGCGTTCAACCTGCCCCACGACCGCGTCCGCTGGGGGCCGATCCTGGCCGGCGTGGCGATCGCCATCACCGCGATCTTTCTCCTGGCCGTGCTCGGGGCGGCGCTGGGCCTGGCGCCACTCGGCCGAGGTGCCCCGGTCGACCCCGGCCCGGCCGGGGCGGACGCGCGGACGGGCCTGCTCTGGGCAGGAGGCTCGGTCGTCGTCGCCTTCCTGATCGGTGGCATGGTTGCCGGGGCGACGGCGGCGGTCTTCGATCGCGGGTGGGGCGCGCTGAACGGGGCGCTCGTCTTCCTCACCGCTCTGCCGCTGCTCCTCTCGCTGGCGGCCGCCGGAATCGGCGGCTTGCTCGGCCTCGTCGGGCAGTATGCCGCCGCAGTCGGCCTCGACCCGAACCAGCTCGCGCTCGACGCTGGGGTCACGGGTGCCGTCCAGCCCGGCCTCTCGCCCGATCGCACGGCCTGGAGCATCCTGGCCGGGCTGCTCTTCGCGCTCGGGGCCAGCACCCTCGGGGGCGCCATTGCCACCCGGCGCCGCTTGAAGGCAGACCAGGTGCTGACGTGACGGGCGGGCGCGGCCCGCGCTCGCCGACCGCGCTGCGCGAGCCGGCGTGAAGCGCGGCGCTACGCCCGGACGGCGACTCGATGCCACTTCCGGCGCTCGAAGATCGGGTCGACCCGGCTGAAGCGCCGCTGCAGTATGTCGAGGCCGGCGGTGCCCTTGCGTACGTCCAGGATCACCACCCCATCCTCCGACAGCAGGCTCCGCACCCGGTCGACGTAGGTGTCCACCGGATAGTGGAAACCCCAGGAGATGAGCGAGAGCACCAGATCGACCTTCGTCTCCAGCTCGATGTCGTTGCGGCTCGTCGCCTCGAGCGGGTGGACCCGCCGGCTCGGGACGCCGTTCGCGACGAGCAGCGCCCGGGCCACTTCCAGCGAGTTGTAGAAGGCCGCCCGCTGCGCGAACAGGTAGTAGACCGCCCGCTCCACCCGCGACTTGTCGAGCAGGTAGATGTCGGGGGACTGGTCGGCGTAGCGACGGTAGAGGAAGGCGTCGATCCCGGCCACGCCGCAGCCAATATCGAGGATGGCGGAACAGCGCTCGGGGAGAAACCGGGCAATCGAGGCGTACTCCCGCCGCATGTCCGCATCGTAGAGCGCTTTGACGCTCCGTCCCCGGCCCCGCGACTCGACGGCCACGGCGGCATTGTAGATCGGGAGCGAAAACGGCAGGTGCCTGAGCATGTGGCGGTAGAGAGGAGTCACCGGCGTGCGAAGGTACTCGCCCCGCTGGAACAGGATGTACCGGATCGCTTCGTCGGGTATCGAGAGGCTATCGTCCATTCTGGTCCCTCAGCGCGCCACGCCAGCCCGACCAAGCGCCTAGAAACGCCGGCTGTGCTGGTTCCGATACGGTACCACGCCCACGCGGATCCGGCCGTGCACCGAGCAGGACACCGACCTGGCCGAGGTCCGACCCGATCGATGTGTGCAGCCGCCGCCGGAGTGCGGAGCGCCCGCCCCGGTCCGAGACAGATCGTCGGCACCGGCGCTCCACGGCCTGCCGGATCCCCGCCGAATCCCTGATACTTCCCGAGAGATGGGCGTGCCGGGCTCGCCGAGGCGGCCCGTGGAGGTCAGCGTGGAATTTGGAGTCTTCTTCTTCGGGACCGTCGACATGCCGGACGCCGGGTACGGCGGCCCGCCATCCGAGAAGCGCGACTACGACGCCGAGACCGTCAATCGGGTCTTCGACGACCTGCTGGTCTACGCCCAGAAGGCCGAGGAGGTCGGCTTCAGCCAGATGTGGACGGCCGAGCACCACTTCCACAACCACGGCTTCGAGGTCGTGCCGAACGTCGTCCTGCTGAACGCGGTGATCGCCCAGCGCACGCAGCGGATCAAGCTCGGCGCGCTCTGCCACGTCCTGACTACCTGGCACCCGATCCGCTTCGCCGAGGACTACGCGATGGCCGACGTCCTGTCGGGCGGGCGGATGCTCTGCGGGCTCGGGCGCGGCACCGAGGAGCGCGAGTCGGCCCCGTTTGGCGTCAACGTCGGCTTCCAGGACGAGATCGACCGACTCAACCGCGAGGTCTTCGAGGAGCAGGTCCAGATCTTCAAGCTGGCCACGGCGAACGAGCAGTTCGCGTTCCAGGGCAAGCACTACCAGTTCCCGCCCGCGGGCCTCGAGTTCCGCGGCGAGCCGGTCACCACGCTGCCGCTCGTCCCGCGCCCGCTCAACACCCCCGTCCGCGTCTACCAGGCGATCTTCAGCACGCCGACGATCCACTACGCGGCCCGTGAGCGGCACGTCGCCGTCTACTGGGGCGTGCCCACCGAGCGCCTGATCGAGAACTGGCGGCTGTACGGCTCGCTCGTCTCCGAGCACCACGGGGTCACCCTGCGCAAAGGCGAGGACCGGCTGCTGGTGATCAACTGCATCCTCGGCGACACGCGGGAGCAGGCATTCGAGCTGGCGCGGCCCGGCCACGACGAGATCCGCAAACTGATCTGGTTCAACACCCAGCGGAAGAACCCGGCCCTCAAGGGCAAGCCGGCCCCGACGCTCGAGGAGTCGGTCGAGTCGGGGCAGTGGCACGTCGGCACGGCCGCCGAGGTGTGCGACGCGCTGCTGGCGCTCCACGAACAGCTTGGGATCGAGGAGTTGACGATCTTCCCGCACGTGCCGGGCATGACGCGTCCGGACGTGCTCGATCAGCTCGAGCGGTTCAGCCGCGACGTGATGCCGGCCCTCCGCGAGGCCGGCGTCCGCGCGCGCCCGGCCGTCGCGGCGAGCTGACCGCGGCGATGGGTGGAGGGACCATGCTGAAGCCGATCCCAGCCGACCTGACGATCTCGGTCCACGGCCCGATCCCCCCGAACCGCTTCTGGGGCTACTATACCGGCCCCGAGATCCGGGCGATGGGCAAATCCGACCTGAACGCGACCGCCGTCATTAACATCGGCGCCGTCGAGCAGCACGGACCGCACCTGCCGGTCATGACCGACACGCTCCAGGGCTCCGAGGTCCTCGGGGCGGCACTGGCGCGGCTACCGGAGGACATGCTCGTCCTCGGCCTGCCGCCGACGAACTTCGGCAAGAGCGTCGAGCACCTCGAGTGGCCGGGGACGATCACGTTCTCGGGCGACACGCTGCGGGCCGTGATGATGGACATCGCGCGGTCGGTCGCGCGGAGCGGCTTCTCGAAGCTCGTCCTGTTCACGAGCCACGGCGGCAACGTCGGCATCGTCGACGACTTCTTCCGTGATCTCCGGGTCGCGACCGGCTTGCGGGTGTTCAAGATCCACATGGGGATGATCGCGCCCGTGCCCGGCCTGATCCCGGCGGAAGAAGCGGCGGTGGGCATGCACTGCGGCGAGGGCGAGACGTCGCTGATCCTGCACCTGGCGCCGGAGCTGGTCCAGATGGACCGCGCCGAGGGGTACGTCTTCGAGCCGAACCCGGACGTCGGGTACTCCTTCAAGGGGCAGGATGCGATCGAGGCGTGGGTGTCGGCCGACTTGTCCGAGAACGGCGCGATCGGCAACCCGCACGGGGCGACCGCCGACAAGGGACGACAGATGGTCGAGGCGAAGGTGGCCCGGCTCGCCCAGCTCCTCGAAGCGATCTACCGCGCCCCGAAGCGGGAGATCCGCCGCGCCCCGGTGCCACTCGAGGCCGGCGCGGGGACGTAGCGCGGCACGCCCGGAGAGCGGTCGCGGCCGTGCGGCGGCGCGACCGACCCGCAACTTGCCGGCGCGGCATGCGGGGTCCCGACCCCCACGCTCGGCCGATTAGGTGGCCCCGGCCTGCAGTGGCCCACCGATCGCATACAGGAACAGGCCGCACAGGGCGATCACCAGCATCACCGCTTCCATGCGGCCGCCGGTCGAGATCCACGGCGGCAATGTGACGCGCCCGGTGCTGAGCGGCCAGAACAGGGGCACGCCGCGCACGGTCCAGGCGTCCGTCAGCAAGTGGGCGGCCCAGCCGAACACGATCAGCGCCCCCAGGCCGGTGAGGCCGAGCAGCCCGCCCAGCAGATCGCCGAGGAAGTAGCCGAGGGCCGCGCCCGCCAGGCTGTGGAGGCCGCCGCGGTGGCCGAGGCTGCGCTCGATGCCCCAGCTCAGCACTCGGGTGATGATGCCCAGGGAGCGCGCGGCGGTCGAGCCGGTCTTGTCGATGTCCGGGGCGAGGCCACAGGAGGCCGCGATGGCGAGGCTCAGGGCGAAGGCGTCCTCCCCCTCGGGGATCGGACCGCCGCCGAGGACGGGCGCAACGAGGGTGCCGAACGGCGTCTCCAACGGGCGGGCGGCGAGGGCGGCGTAGCCGGCACCGGCGCGCAGGACGTGACTGCGTCCCATCATCGGCGGAGCGCCCGGCCGGTCGCGCTGGTCACGCCGACATTCTACGCGGCGCGGACGCCACCACCGGGCGGCACCCGGTGGTGGATAATCAGCCCGGCCTGCCCGCGCCGCGACGCGGGGCCCCCGCCTCCTGGGCTCCGCCGTCGTGCTCGCGATCCGGCTCGGGCCGCTCGTCGCCGAAGCCGGCCACCAGGGACTCCGGTTCGGCGGCCGGCGCGGG
>JALYGH010000754.1 GCA_030777205.1 Chloroflexota bacterium | reverse complement strand
GCCGCGTGCACGGCGGGCGACTTGCGCCACGCCCTGCTGTCGCGCGACAAGCGGCTGGCCTACGCGACGGCGCTGGCGGCGGCTGCCGATGACGCGCGGACCTGGGGCGCAGTGGCCGGGAGGCACGCCGAGAACGGGGCGGAGGGGGACGGCGATGACGGGTACGGCCTGGAGCCGCGCCGCGAACCTGCTCTGCGTTAGGCTCGACTCGCTCGGCGACGTCCTGATGACGACGCCCGCCATTCGCGCGCTCAGGGAGTCCCGCCCGGGGCGGCGCGTGACGCTGCTGACCTCGCCGGCCGGGGCGGCCGTCGCGCGGCTGGTGCCCGAGATCGACGACGTGCTCGTCTACGAAGCGCCGTGGATGAAGGCGACGGCTCCTCAGGCCGACAGCCGGCCGGAGTACGCGATGGCGGACCGGCTGCGCGCGGGCGGCTTCGACGCGGCGGTGATCTTCACCGTCTACAGCCAGAACCCGCTCCCGTCGGCGATGCTCTGCCACCTCGCCGACATCCCGCTCCGACTCGCGCACTGCCACGAGAACCCGTACCAGCTCCTGAGCGACTGGGTGAAGGATCCGGAGCCGGCCGACGGGATCCGCCACGAGGTGCGGCGCCACCTCGACCTGGTCGCGACAGTTGGGTCGTGGACGGCCGACGAGCGGCTGTCGCTGCGCGTCCGCCCGGAGGTCCGGGCGGCGGTGCAGGATCGGCTGCGGGCGCTCGGGATCGACGGGGCGGGCCCCTGGGCGGTGATCCATCCGGGGGCGTCGGCGCCGTCGCGGCGCTACCCGCCCGAGGGGTTCGCGGAGGCGGCACGCCGGCTCGTGATCGAGGACGGCTGGGCGGTCGTGTTCACCGGCGACGCCGGCGAGCGGGGGCTCGTGGACGAGATCCGGGCGCGGATGGATGCCCCGTCGCACGCCCTCGTCGGCGCGCTGGACCTCGAGGAACTGGCCGCGTTGATCGGGCTGGCGCCGGTCGTCATCTCGAACAACACCGGCCCGGCCCACATCGCGGCCGCGCTGGGGACGCCGGTCGTCGACCTCTACGCCCTGACCAACCCGCAGCACACGCCCTGGGCCGTCCCGAGCCGGGTGCTCTTCCACGACGTGCCGTGCAAATGGTGCTACAAGAGCATCTGCCCGCTGGGGCACCAGGACTGCCTGCGCCTGGTGCCGCCGGACGCCGTCGTCCGCGCCGCCCGCGATCTCCTGCACGAAGTGCGCGCGGGCGCCCAGGGGACGAACGGCGCGGCACGGACGCCGCCCCTCACTATGCTGCGCTGACCCGTCGCGCGCCGCCAGTACCGCCCCGTTGCCTGGCCCCGTCCGCGATCGGCGCGCCGTCCCGCCGCTTACCGCATCTGCTCGCGCAGGCTCGCCACGTTCCCGCCGATCCCCGCGCCGCCGACGAAAATCGCCGAGCCGACCACCACCACCCGCGCCCCAGCCTCCACCAGCGCGCCGACGTTGTCGGGCTTGACCCCGCCGTCGACCTCCAGCTCGGCGCGCGCGCCGATTCGGTCGAGCAGGGCGCGGGCGCGGCGTACCTTGTCGAGCGTGGTGGGAATGAACGCCTGGCCGCCGAAGCCCGGGTTGACCGTCATGACCAGCAGCAGATCGAGCATCGGCGCGACCTCCTCGACGGCGGCGAGTGGCGTGGCCGGGTTGAGCGCCAGGCCGGCCTTGATCCCGGCGTCCTGGATCGCGGCAAGCGTGGCGTGCAGATGCCGGACCGCCTCCTGGTGGACGGTCATGATCGACGCGCCGGCGTCGACGAATTCCTGGAGGAAGCGACGCGGCTCCTCGATCATCAGGTGCACGTCGAGCGGGAGCGACGTGGCGGCCCGGATCGCCCGGACGACCATCGGCCCGAGCGTGATGTTCGGGACGAACGCACCGTCCATCACGTCGACGTGGATGTAGTCGACGCCGGCGACCTCGGCCGCCCTGACCTGCTCGGCCAGCCGCCCGAAATCGGCGTTCAAGATGGACGCGGCCAGCTTCGCCTGCACGTCACCTCCACCGGGGACACGTCTGGCCGGCGCCGGCGCGGCCCGACACAACTATGTACCATGCAAGCGGACGGCGTGGGCCTACTGAGGCACACCGCGCGCCGCTGCGCCCTTCGCCCGTTCGAGTAAGGTATGCAGCCGTGAGTCCAGTCGCCAGACGACGCCGCGCTCCTCGACATCGTCAAGGCGCCACGGCTGGTGATCAGCTTCCGGGCTGCACGGTGCCGCCCGATGGGGTACGATCGAGGGGCACGACCGAACACGGTCGACAGTCAGGGAGAGGACGATGGCGAAGACGTTTCGACAGATGGTCGCCGAAGGCCGCGAGGGCACCCCGATGGTCAGTCCCCAGGAGGCGCAGCAGCGGATGCAGTCCGACCCGAGCACGCTGGTGGTCGACGTGCGCGACGCGCAGGACCTGGGCGGCACCGGGATCATCCCGGGCGCGGTGAACGTCTCGCTCGGCACGCTGCCGCTGCGGGCCGACCAGGAGCTCCCCGAGGATTTCCGAAACCCCGAGCTCCAGGATCGCGATCGGCCGATCATTACCACCTGCGGCGGGGGCGGGCAGGCGTCGCTGGCGGCCAAGGTCCTCAAGGACATGGGGTTCAAGAACGTCAGCATCCTCGAGGGCGGCACGAACGGCTGGAAGCAGGCCGGCCTCCCGACCGTCCAGCCGGGCGAGAAGAGCTAACCGTGGGCGGGGAGCTCGGCGCTCCCCGCCCCTCGGTCCCTCACCTCATGCACCCAGGGTC
>JALYGH010000753.1 GCA_030777205.1 Chloroflexota bacterium | reverse complement strand
GCGCCGGACTGGCCGGACGCGGCCGCCGTCGACGGGGCGAGGTGTACCCCGCCCGCCGTGCTGGGGGCTCCCCAGACCAGGCGCTCGATCGGGGCGGGCCGCGAGAGCACCCGAGTATCCGACGTCGCGGCCGATAGCACCCCGCATAGTGCCTCGCGCAGCTCGCCGGCGCTCGCGTACCGCCGCTTCGGGTCGCGGGCGAGCGCCGTCAGGACTACCCGCTCGAGGGCCGGCGAGACGGCCGGATTGCGACCGCTCGGCGGCGGCGGATCGGCAACCAGCCGCGCCGCCATGACGGTGGCCGTATCGCGTCCGGTGTACGGCGGTTCGCCGACGAGCAGCTCGTACAGCACCGCGCCGAGGGCGTAGACGTCCGAGCGAGCGTCCGGCGGGGCGCCGTGGACCTGTTCGGGCGCCAGGTATGGGATCGAGCCGTAGCGACCGCGCACCTCGATCGGCCGGTTGGCGTCCAGAACCCGGGCGATGCCGAAGTCGACCAGCTTCGCGACCCCATCGGGCCGGACGATGACGTTGCGCGGGGTCACGTCTCCGTGGACGACGCCGCGCGCGTGGGTCGCCTCCAGGGCACCGGCGACCTGCGCGACGAGCTGCACCGCGTCGGACGGCGCCAGCGTGCCCGCCGCGCCCCGCACTTCCCTGAGCGTTCGGCCGAGCACCAGCTCCATGACCAGGAACGTCACGCCGAGGTCGTGGTCGGCACCGATGTCGAGGACGGCCGCGACGTTCGGGTGAGAGACGCGCGCGGCGACCCGCGCCTCGCGCAGGCAGGCCTGCCGCGCCGTGTCGTCATCCTCGGACGTCGTCAGCACCTTGAGCGCGACGTCGCGGCCGAGCAGGCGGTCGTGGGCTCGAAGGACGCGGCCCATGCCGCCGCGTCCGAGCTCGGCGTGCAGCTCGTAACGGTTGGCGAGGACATCGCCGAATCGCGGCTTGCTGTCGGGCGCGCCGGGCGACCGCCGCCGCGCCGGGGTGTCTACCCCTAAGCGCTCGTCCGTAAGCGTCGAACCGTGCATCGGCACCTGACAGCTCGCACCCGCGTCATGATCCACCGGCGTCCGGGCGTGGGGCCCGCCGCCGCTGCCCACTATGACGCAGGGCGCGTGCCAGGCGACAGGAATGATGGAGGCCCGGTCGTACATCGCAGGCCCCACCGGACGGGAGCCCGGCGGGTCCCGAGTGCCGACTATGGGGCTGTCAGACGACACCGGGCAGGCCCCCCGACGGTACCGCGGGTGCGCTGCTCATCCTCCTCGTCGACCTGATCGACGCGATCCCGAGCCCGACGGGCGAGCGCGGACGCGGTCGCCCGCCGACCTATCCTGATCACCTCTCCGCGCCACGCCTGCTCGCGGTCGTGCCCAAGGCGGTCCGTTCATCCTCGGCGACACCCACTCCCAGGATCCGGCCCTCCACGCGCACTGGGCCGCGGCCGATTGCTTCCTGGTCGCCACCCGTCGCGGCACCAACCCGCACAACGACGATGGCGACTCTGACTGGGCCTCCGATAACACTAGCCAACTGCCGCGATGCTCGATATACTCTTGCCGTCCGCGGGCCCGACAAGCGGCCCCGCACCGGTCGCGGGGCGCCGAGCCTCACGCTGGCCGTGGGGCGGAACCGCATCCGGAGGCCGGTCCGGGTGTGAATCGACGTGGGACTGCCGGAATCCCGTGACCGTGCGAGGATGCATGGCGAACGGTCCAGCACTGGCGTGCCGACGGAGGTCCGCCCGAGCCAGGCTTGTCCGGGGTAGAGTCCGTGCGGCGCGCGCGTGCGCCCGCATCCCGTCCCCGCACGCTCCGATCGCGCCACGGGCAGGCGCCCGTGCTGCTCGCGGTGCATACGCCCGTCGCTCGCAGGCCAGCAGCGTGCGACATTCCGCCGGTTTCGGCACCGCCGGCCCGTTCGCGCGGGCTGTCGGAGTAGGGCGAATCACCAGGTGCGGCAGCTCCGCCGCACCTGGCAATCGATTCGCACGGCCCGAGGCGACCCGCGGGCGCGGGTCGCGTTCACCACACAACGGAGTGGAGGTTAGGCATGTCTGACGTTGTACCCGGCACGGCGCCGTCATCGGCGCCCTCGACCACCTCGCTGACCCGGCGTGGGGCGGCCCGGCGGTCGCTGCTCAAGTCCACCGCGCTCGGGCTGGGCGCGCTGGCACTGGCCCCGGCCCTGTCAGCCTGCGGCATGCTGCCCGGTGGCGGCGGCGACCGGCTGACGGTCTGGACCGATGCCACGTTCGCGCCCCCCTCGGATGACTTCCAGACCGAGGAGATCCAGAAGTGGGCGAAGAGTAAGAACATCGAGGTCGAGGTCACCCGCGAGACCGGCGACAACGTCCGCCAGAAGCTCCAGGCGGCCGTCGAGTCGAAGCAGTTGCCGGACATCTCGCAGATGGACGTCGGGCGGTTC
>JALYGH010000752.1 GCA_030777205.1 Chloroflexota bacterium | reverse complement strand
GGAGCGCCCAGTGGCGTGAGGTCGACGCGGCCATCGCCCGCCTCGGCGACGATACCGAGGGCGGCGAACGCACGCACGAGCCGCGCGAGCGACGGGGCGTGCGTATTCGTGGCGGCCGCGAGGTCCTCAAGACGCCGGGGACCGTCCGCGAGCAGGTCGGCGAGCCCCAGCCGCGCCGCGGCGTGGACGACCTGCGCGGAGGGGTAGTCCAGGATCACCTGGAGCACTGCGCCCGGGCCTGGGGCTGAATCTTGGACCATCCCGACCTCGCTTCCTGACCAGCCGACGACAGGGTCGGCACGCGATCCGCCTCAGTATGCGGTCTTGATCTGGGACTTTGTCCGCGGGCTGCTACACGGGGCGGCGGTGCGGGTCGATGGCGTCGCGGAGGCCGTCGCCGATCAAGTTCAGCGAGAACACCAGTATGAAGATCGACGCGCCCGGGAAGAACGCGTACCAGGGCGCCTGGAATATGAAGTCGCGAGCGGTCGACAGCATCACGCCCCACTCCGGCATCGGCGGCTGCGCGCCGAGCCCGAGGAACGAGAGCGACGCCTCGTACAGCACCGCGTAGGCGAACCCGAGCGAGATCAACACCATCAGCGGGCCTATCAGGTTCGGCAGGAGCGTCCGGCCGATCAGGTAGCCGGTCGACGCGCCGACCACGCGCGCCGCCAGGACGTACTCGCGCTCCTTCTCCGGAACGATCGCCGAGCGCGAGACACGGGCGAAGTTCGGCAGCGAGGCGACGGCGATGGCGACGATGACGCTGGTGACGCCCGGCCCCATGATGGCGACGATCGCGATCCCGAGCAGGATGACCGGGAAGGCGAAGAGGATGTCGACGAGCCGCCCGACGATCGCGTCATACCAGCCGCCGAAGTAGCCGGCCGTCAGTCCGACCGTGCAGCCGACAAGCGCGGCGATCAGCACGGCGGCCGTGCTCGCGAGCAGGGTGATCCGCGCGCCGAACAGGACCCGGCTGAAGATGTCGCGCCCGAACTCATCGGTGCCGAACATGTGCGCCCCGGAGGGCGGCTGGAGCCGCCGCGTCAGCGACTGGATGTCGGGGTTGTAGGGCGAGAGCAGCGGTGCGGCGAGGGCGCCCAGGCAGAGCAGGAGGACGATCGCCAGCCCGATGGTCAGTGGCCAGCGCCGGATGGCCGCCCGCAGGATGCCCCCACGGGCCTTGCGTGGGCGCGATGGGCCGACGGCGACCGCGGCGAAGGCCGTGGGGGTGGCCGGGGTGGTTGCGCCCGTCGAAGGCGTCGTCACGACGACGACCGCCCGAGCCGGACGCGCGGGTCGAGGACCGGGTAGAGCAGATCGACGACCAGGTTGATCAGGACGAACGCGGCGGCGATCAGGAAGATGATCCCGGTTGCCACCTGATAGTCGCGGTTCAGGACGGCCGTGAGGACGAGCCGGCCGATCCCCGGCAGGGCGAAGACTTGCTCGGTGATGACCGTTCCGCCGAGTAGGTAGCCCATCTGGACGCCGAGCACCGTCATGAACGGGATCAACGCGTTCCGCACAGCGTGGCGGACCAGCACGACCCACTCGCGGACACCCTTCGCGCGGGCCGTCCGGATGTAGTCGGCGTGCAGCACGTCGAGCAGGCTGGCGCGCAGGTAGCGCATGAGTTGGGTCGAGGCGAAGGTGCCGAGCGCGATCGCGGGCAGGATCATGCTCTGCAGGTTGGGGACCAGCCCGGCCGACAGCGGGCTGAAGCCGCCGGCCGGGAGCTGCTGCAGGTAGACCGCGAAGACGTAGATCAGCATGATCCCGAGCCAGAAACCGGGGATCGAGAGCCCGACGAACCCGACTGCCGCCGCGCCGACGTCGAACCACGACCCGGCCTTCACCGCCGAGATGATGCCGGTCGGGATCGCGATCACGACGGCCACCAGCAGCGAGAGGATCGCCAGCTCGAGGGTCACCGGTAGCGCGTTGCCGACGAGTTGGAGGACCGTCTGGCGGCTGAAGTACGAGTCGCCGAGGTTGCCCTGCAGGATGTTCCCGAGCCAGGCCAGGTAGCGGACGTAGACCGGCCGGTCCAGCCCCCACTGCTGGCGAAGCCCGGCCACCACTTCGGGCGTCGCCTCGCTGCCGGCCATGATCAGGGCGGGATCACCCGGGATCAGGTATGTGACGCCGAAGACGAGGATCGAGACCCCCAGCAGCGTCGGGATGACGCTGAGCACGCGGACGATGAGGTAACGAGTCACGCTCGGTTACTTCTCGACCGAGACGGCCGTCCAGCTCTGTTGGAACGCGGCGTGGGGGACGAACCCCTTGACGGCCGGAAGGGCGGCGTGGGCGGCCGAGCGGTGGCCGAAAATCGGGCCAGGCAGGTGCTCGACCCAGAGCATCTGGACCTTCGAGTACGCCTCCTTCCGCTTCGCCTGGTCGAGCGACTGGGCGCCCTCGTTAAGCAGGTCGACGTAGCCGGGCATCAGCTCCGGGGTCAGGCCGCCGACGTTCGCCGGCGTCGGCGGGTAGAGCAGGCCGGCGCTGTAGGTGAGGGCCGGGTCGGCAGTGCCGCGCCCGGGGTAGTCGACGGCCGCGAAGAAGTCGCGGCTCTGGTTCAGGCGCTGCGACCACTGAGCGATCTCGACCTCCTCGATTGCCGGCTGGTAGCCGAGCGCGGCGAACGTCGCCTGGAGGATCGTCGAGATCTGCTTGAACTCCGGGTAGCCGTTCGGGACGAGGAAGCTGAACTCGAGGCCCTGGCCCTTCGGATAGCCAGCCTTCTCCATGAGCTGCCCGACCTTGTCCGGATCGTACTTATAAGCATCGGCCGTCTTCGGCTCGTAGGCCCAGTGCTTGTCGGTGAACGGGCTATTGCCAACCGGGCTGCCGATGCCAGATTGGAAGCTCTGGAAGAACCCTTCGCGGTCCAAAGCCCAGCCCATCGCCTGGCGCATCTCAACTTTGTCGAACGGCGGCTTGCGCAGGTTCAGATACATCGCGAACGACTGCTCGGCCGGCGGGTTGAGGGTCACGACGACCCGCTTGTCGGCCTGCATGCGCGGGACTTCCTGGAGCGCGAAGTCGTAGACGAGGTCGACGTCGCCGGCCAGCACCTGGGAGAGGCGGGTCTGCATCTCGGTGACCGGCCGGTAGACGATCCGGTCCAGGCTCGGGATGCGCGCCTGGTCCCAGTAGTTGGCGTTCTTTTCGACGACGATCCGATCGTTGGGCACCCACTCGACGAACTTGAACGGCCCCGACCCGATCGGGTTCTTCTTGGCCAGGTCGGTTCCCTGGCTGCGCGGGACGATGTCGATGTAGGTGAAAGCGGGGATGAGCTGGTTCGCGACGTTGTCGGTCTTCAGCTTGAGGTGCGTAGGGTCGACGACCTGGACTTCCTTGATGGCCGAGATGAAGCCGCGCAGCCACGAGCCGACCTGCGGGTCGAGGATGCTGTCGAGAGTGAACTTGACGTCCTCGGCCGTCAGCTTCTCGCCATTGTGGAAGGTGACGTTGTCCGGCAAGGTGACCAGCAGGCTGGTGTTGTTGTCGGTCCACTCGAACGATTTGGCCAGCTTCGGCTTGAACTGGAACGTCTCCGGATCCTGGTACGAGAGCTGGTCGTAGACGTCGGTCTTGATGACCTTCCAGACGTTGAGCGTGCCGATCCAGGGGTGGAGCGTGTTGATGTCGACGGACTGGCTGACGGTCAACGTGCCGCCGGCCGTCGGCTTGGCGGCGGCCTGAGCGGCCGGCGCCGCCGTCGGCTGCACGACCGCCTGGGTCGGGATCGGGGCCTGGGTCGGCTGGGCCTGCTGGGCGGGCTTGGCCGGCGCACTCGTGGCCGTCGGCGCGGCCGGCTGGGAGCAGGCGGCGAGGACAGAGGTGCCGACCGTCGCCGCGAGCCCCATGGCGGCACGGACGAGGAATCGGCGGCGGGTCATCGGCAGCGGCAGTCGGGTCTCCATGCGAGCCCTCCGTTCCGGATTAGGGCCAGGATACTTGTGTGATGCAGGCCGGTCAACCGTTGCGTGTCCCCCCCTCCGGACGGGGCTGGCGCCGTCCCCCTCGTCGCGCTACCCTGTTGGTCACGAACGCCCGGTTCGGAGCGCATCCACCGCCAACGCGCCGTGAGGAGGCGCCGTGAGCACCGAGACCCGAGTCGCCGAGCCAGCCGTCTCGTTCGACGTCCCGCCCGATGTCGTCGCCCTCCGCGACCGGATCGCCGAATTCATAAAGGACCGCGTCTATCCCCGCGAGCACCTGCTGCGCCGCCCCGACGGGATGACGTGGGAGGTCGTCCAGGAGCTGCGGGCGGAGGCGCGCGGCGTCGGGATCTACGGGCCGCATCTGCCTGTCCGGCTCGGCGGGCTCGGGCTCGATTGGCGCGGTGTGGCCGTCGCCTTCGAGGAGGCCGGCACCAGCCTGCTCGGCCCGTTGGCGATCAATGGCGCCGCGCCCGACGAGGGCAACATGCGCCTGCTCGAAGTCGTCGCGACGCCGGAACAGCAGGAGCGGTATCTCGCGCCACTGGCGGCGGGGACGGTCCGGTCGTGCTTCGCGATGACCGAGCCGGCACCGGGGGCGGGCTCCGACCCGACGATGCTCCGAACGCGAGCCCGGCGCGACGGCCGCGACTGGGTCATCGACGGCCAGAAGTGGTACATCACCGGCGTCGACGGCGCAGCCTTCGCGATCGTCATGGCGCGCACGTCGGATGACCCGGATCCGCGGCGCGGCGCGACGATGTTCCTGGTCGAGGCCGGGACGCCCGGCTTCGTCGTCGAGCGCCACATCGACAGCCTGGACCAGACGTTCCTCGGCGGCCACTGCGAGGTCAGGTTCTCGCGGTGCCGGGTCGGCCCGGAGGCCGTGCTCGGCGCGGTCGACGAGGGCTTCGGCTACGCCCAGGTGCGGCTCGCGCCGGCCCGCCTGACCCACTGCATGCGCTGGCTCGGCATCGCCCGCCGCGCGAACGAGATCGCCGCCCGCCGCGCCTGCGAGCGCCACGGCGAGGGGAAGCCGCTCGGCGAGCACCAGATGGTGCAGCAGATGCTGGCCGACTCGGCGATCGACCTCCACGCCGCCCGGCTGATGATCTGGCACGCGGCCTGGGTGCTCGACTCGGGCGGCCCGGCCCGCGAAGAGACGAGCATGACCAAGGTGTTCGTGGCCGAGGCGGTGCAGCGGGTCGTCGACCGAGCGATCCAGATCTGCGGCTCGCTCGGCGTCTCGGAAGACCTCCCGCTCGGCCTGTTCTACCGCGAGGTGCGGCCCTTCCGGATCTACGACGGCCCGTCCGAGGTGCACCGCGCAGCGATCGCTCGCCGCCTGCTCCGGCGGGCACGCCGGTCGCATGCCTGAGTCGCGGCCGGAGGGCGACCCGGTCCCGCTGGAGGGACTTGCGCCGGTCCTCGTCGGGGCCGGCATGATCGCGGGCCGCGACGAGCTGCGGGGCTGCCGACGGATCGGCCAGGGGCAGTCGAACCTAACCTTCCTCCTCGAGCTAAGCGGTGGGCGCTCGGTCGTGCTGCGGCGCCCGCCCCCGGGGCCGCTGCCGCCGAGCGCGCACGACGTGCTGCGCGAGTACCGCGTCATCCGCGCGCTCCATGATAGCGACGTCCCGGTCCCGCGCCCCCTCGTCGCCTGCGACGACCCGGCCGCGATCGGCGCGCCCTTCTACGTCATGGAGCGCGTCGAGGGCGATTCGCTGCGGGCGGAGCTGCCACCCGCGTTCGCCGCCGTGCCGCCGGTCGAGCGGGCCGCCTACGGCGAGCAGGCCATCGACGCCCTGGCGGCGCTCCACCGGCTCGACCCGGCAGTCATCGGCCTGGAGGACCTCGGGCGACCGAGCGGCTACCTGGCACGCCAGCTCCGGCGCTGGCGCCAGCAACTCGACTACGCGCGGACGCGGCCGATGGACGACCTCGACCGAGTCGTGGACTGGCTGGCGGCGCGATTACCCACGGATCGCGGCAACGCCGGCCTGGTCCATGGCGACTACAAGCTCGACAACCTGCTGTTCGGGCCGGAGCCGCCGGTCCGGCTGCTCGCGATCGTCGACTGGGAGCTGGCGACCCGTGGCGACCCGCTCGCGGATCTGGGCTGGTTCCTGGCCTTCTGGCGCCAGGCCGACGACCCGCCGTCCGAGCTGCCGATCATCCCGCGGTTGACCGAGCTGCCCGGCTTCTCGACGCGAGCCGAGCTAATCGAGCGGTACGCCGAACGGGTCGATACCCACCTTCCTGACCTGACCTACTACGTCGTCTTCGCGATGTGGAAGATGAGCGTCCTGCTCGAGAACCACTGGGCGCGCAAGGTCCGGGGAACCGCCGCGGGTTTCGACTTCGACTACCTGGAGACGGCCAATCCGGCCTTCGCGGCGCGCATCGGGCGAATCGTCGACCGCGGCGCCTGGGCCTGATGGTTTCCCGCCCCACATGGCGTCCAGCGGGCAACCGGGGCGCTGACCGTGGTGGATGGCCGGCTCGGCCACACTGTCTCGTCTCATCCAGTCCAGCTCGGCATCCCGGCCCACGCCGGCGCCCTGGCGGAGCGAGCACCGCCCCCGGCACCCCGGTCAGCAACGGGTGGCCCCGCCGGGTCAGCTCCCCCTCGATCCCGCGCAGGTCTGGCGCACGGTACTCGACCTGTTCGCTCGGCGTTCGGGGTGTGGCCTACTTTCGTATCCGAGGGGTCAGGCGGCGGGAGCGACGGGGGTGAGGGGGCGGCCGGAGCGGAGGCGGGCGCGCAGGGCGAGCATGGCGCGGGCGCCGGCGTCGGACCAGCGCATGCCGGCGCGCTTCATGCGACGCTGGAGGAGGTGGTCGGCGGCGGGCTCGATGGCGCCGGAGCCGAGCGGGAGGCCGTCGAGGCGCAGGCTCGGGTACTCCATGCGCTCGGCGTTGGCCGCAAGGTAGCCGCGCTCGGCGCGCAGCG
>JALYGH010000751.1 GCA_030777205.1 Chloroflexota bacterium | reverse complement strand
CGTCCCAACACCCCGGCGCCGGCCGGTCTTGTGGAACACGTAGCCCAATGTCGTCGGGCCGGGCGGGACGGGCACGTCGGAGACGAGGGTCGTGCGCTCGCGCTCCGAGAAGGCGTACTCGTGGACGAGCCGACCCTCCGTGACGTAGAGGGCATAGCCGCCGAAGCGGGCGCCGGATTGGAGCAGCATGCCCTCGGCGCCGGCAGCCGGGACCTCGACCTCGGCCATGATGGTGTACGAGCGGTCGGTGATGTCCGGCGCGCTGAAGCGGTCGATGCGCGCCATGTCCGGGTAGTAGACCGAGACGGCCCGGGCGCGGGCAGCGACGCTCGCGGCGACCCGCTCGTACTCGCGATCGTCGAGCGGCAGCACCCCGTACAGCCCGGCCTCGGTCCACCAGCGCTCGATCATTTCGCGCAGCTTGTCCGGCTGCTCGGCGGCCAGGTCGCCGCACTCCGAGAAGTCCTCGGCGAGGTGGTACAGCTCCCAGCGGTCCTGCTCGAAGTCGCCGCCCTTGTCGTGCCGGGCGACCGCCTTCCAGCCGCGACGCCAGACCCCGCGGTCGCCGAGCAACTCGAAGTACTGGCTCTGCTTGCGGGTCGGGGCGTCAGGCGCGTCGAGCGTGTAGGCCATGCTGGTGCCGTGGACGGGGAGCTGCGGGATGCCCGCGTACTCGGCCGGCGCCTCGATCCCGAGCAGGTCGAGGACGGTGGGCATGACGTCGACGACGTGATGGAACTGGGTCCGCAGGCCGCCCCGATCGGCGACGCGGGCCGGCCAGTGGACGATCAGCGGGTCGCGGACCCCGCCGGCGTGGACGTCCTTCTTGTACCACTTGAGCGGCGTGTTGCTCGCCTGGGCCCAGCCGGTCGGGTAGTGCGGGTAGGTGGTCGGGTCGCCGAGCCGGTCGAGCGCGGCCAGGTTGTCGGCGAGGTCCTCCGGCTCGTACTGGAGGTGCTTGCGGGCGTTGACGGCGCCGACCTCGCCGCCCTCGGGGCTCGAGCCGTTGTCGGAGAGCAGCACGAGCAGCGTGTCGTCGAGCTGTCCGAGCTGCTCCAGGTAGGCGATCAGCCGCCCGAGCTGCGCGTCGGTGTGCTCGACGAAGCCGGCGTAGACCTCCTGCATGCGGGCGAACAGGCGCCGCTCGTCCTCGGACAGCTCCGCCCAGGCTCGGACCCCCGGGTTGCGCGGCGCCAGGGCCGTGCCGGGCGGGACGATGCCCAGCTCGAGCTGGCGGGCGAGCCGCTCCTCGCGGACCGCGTCCCAGCCCCGGTCGTAGCGGCTGCGGTACTTGTCGACGTACTCGCGCGGGACGTGGTGAGGCCAATGGGCGGCGCCGAACGCGAGGTACAGGAAGAACGGCCGCTCGGGGGCGACCGCCTGCTGGTCGCGGATCATCCCGATCGAGCGGTCGACCAGATCAGCGCTGAGGTGGTAGCCCTCCTCGGGCGTCGCCGGCGGGTCGATCGCGCCGTTGTCGACGAACAGCTCAGGGTGCCACGAGTTGGCGAGGGCGCCGTGGAAGCCGTACCAATGGTCGAAGCCGCGCCGGATCGGCCAGTCGTCGAACGGGCCGGCGGCGGTCGCCTCGTCCATTGGCATCAGGTGCCACTTGCCTGTAGCGAACGTGCTGTAGCCGCGCGGGCCGAGCACCTCGGCCAGGTTGGCGGCGCGACGGCTGACGCGCCCGCGGTAGGCCGGGAAGCCGGTCGACCACTCGGCGATGATGCCCATGCCGACGGTGTGGGCGTTGCGGCCGGTCAGCAGGCAGGCCCGCGTCGGGGAGCACATCGCGGTGGTGTGGAAGTTCGTGTAGCGCAGCCCGCCGGCCGCCAGGCGATCCATGTGCGGCGTCTCGATCTCGGCGCCGTAGCAGCCGAGGTCGGCGAAGCCGGCGTCGTCGAGCACGACGAACACCACGTTCGGGGCGCCCTCGGGCGGGCGGACGAGCTCCGGCCACCATGGCGTGGACTCGCGGTAGGTACGGCCGATCACGCCGCCGAAGGTCGGCTCCGTCATGGATGCATCCTCTCCTGGCCGAGAGATCTTAGGCGGCCGGGCGCAGGGCGGCCAGACGCAAGGCGGCCACGTGCAGGGTAGCCGATCCGGTGGCCGGCCAGTCCAGGGGGCGTGACGGGCTGCCGAACGTCCGCTCCGCTGTCCGCGAAGCCTCCGGGCAGCTACTAGCGGCTAGGAGCTGGAGCGACCGGGCGCCAGCGGCAGCAGCGGGCCGGGCGTCGCTCGGGAGGGGGTATCCTTTCCGGACATTGCCCGGCGTCGGCCGACGGCTCAGGCGAGGAGAGCGATGGAACGAGCGCGCGGGATCTGCCCGCAGACCGAGCGACAACTGATCGACGGGTACTTCATGGAGCAGCGGAACAACCTGCTTGACCTCGCCGCCTTCCTCGATCGGCTCGATCGAGCCCGCGAGCGCGACGCGGGCGACGACTTCCGTATCGTGGCGCTGCGGCGGGCGCTGGGCGAGCTGTCCGCCGAGGGTCCGTCGCGGGTCGAGCGGATTCAGCTGATCCTCAGCGATCCGCGGACGGAGTTGCTCGAGCAGCTCGACCGCAAGGCCGCCTTCGGCGCCTACGGCGGCCCGAACCGGGAGGTGGGGTGATGCAGTACGTCGACCTCCACGCCCACATGGCCTCCCGCACCACCGACGACTACGAGCAGATGGCGCTGACCGGCTGCGTGGCGCTCACCGACCCGGCCTTCTGGGCCGGCTACGACCGCGGTTCGGCGGCCGCCTTCGCCGCCTACTTCGAGCAGTTGACCGCCTTCGAGCCGAAGCGCGCCGCGGCCTACGGCATCGCGCACTATAGCTGGCTCTCGCTGAACCCCAAGGAGGCCGAGGACCGCGCGCTCGCCCGCGAGGTGCTCGACCTCATGCCTGCCTACCTCGACCGGCCGAATGTGCTGGGCATCGGCGAGATCGGCCTGAACCGGGTGACCCGCAACGAGCTGGCGACGTTCTCCGAGCAGGTCGACCTCGCGGTCCGCCACGACCAGATGATGCTCATCCACACCCCGCACCTCGAGGACAAGTACAAGGGCACCCGCGTCATCCTCGAGGCGCTCGCGGCCGACGGT
>JALYGH010000750.1 GCA_030777205.1 Chloroflexota bacterium | reverse complement strand
GCGCCGACCGGTGCCCTGCTCGCGACACCGGCCGGCTGGCGCGCGCGAAGCTCGGTCATCCGCTCACGTCCGAGTCCGCGCGATCCCGTGCCATCAGGAGTATCGCACGCGCGGGTCGACCAGCCCGTAGCCAATGTCCGCGAGCAGGGTTCCGAGGATCGTCAGGATCGTCCCGAGCAGCAGCATGCCGAGCAGCAGCGGGTAATCGCGGCCGAGCGCCGCCTCGTAGAAGAGGCGGCCCATGCCCGGCCAGTTGAAGATCGTCTCGATGACGATGGCGCCGGACAGCACGCCCGGCAGCAGGTAGCCGAGCAGCGTGACGACCGGGATCAGGGCGTTGCGGAGGACGTGCGCCCACTGCACCATCCGCTCGTCGAGCCCCTTCGCGCGGGCCGTCCGCACGTAGTCCTGGCCGAGCACCTCGAGGACCTCCGACCGCACGTAGCGCGTGAAGGTCACGATCCCGCCCAGCCCGAGCAGGATGGCGGGAAGGGCGATGTGCCGCAGGCGGTCGACCGGATCGGCGGTCCCCTGCCCGTTCGGGAACCAGCCGATCCAGCTATTCATGAGCACGATCAGCGAGAGCCCGAGCCACCAGGCCGGGATCGACGTCCCGACCACCGTCAGGAAGCGGACCACCGCGTCGCCGAGGCGCCCCCGTCGCTCCGCCGCGTAGATGCCGAGGGGGACGCCGATGAACCCGATCGCGTAGCTCGCGAGCCCGAGCTGGAGCGTCGGCCAGACCCGCTCGGCGATTACGTCCACCACCGGCAGGTTCCGCGAGTACGACCGCCCGAAGTCCAGGACCAGGACGTTGCGCAGCCACTTCGCGTACTGGACCGGCAGCGGGTCGTTCAGCCCGAACCGCTCGCGGAGGCGCTCGAGCGCCTCCGCGGTCATCCGCGGGTGCTCCATCAAGGTGCTGCCCGGACCACCGGGCGTCAGGTGGATCAGGAAGAACGACGCCGTCATCACCGCGAACAGCAGCAGGGCCGACTGGATCAGGCGCCGCGCGACGAACCGACCCACCTCAGGCGCGCTCCGCTACTCGGTGATCTGCCAGCGGGTGATCGCGTCGTTGACGTTGAGGCTGTCGAGCCGGGTCGTCTGGACCCCGGTCACCTGCTTCGACATCGGGGTGAACGTCAGCGCCGAGTAGAGGAACAGCGACGGCAGCTCGTCGTTGACGATCTTCTGGATCTCGTCGTAGATCTGCTTGCGCTTCGCCTCGTCCTGCTCGACCGCCCCCTGCTGGAAGAGCTGGTCGACGCGCTCATTGGCGAAGCCGGTCCGGTTCTGCTGCCCCTCGCTCAGGTACTGCTCCTTCGAGGACAGGTCCGGGTCGATGCTGCCGCCGCCCCACGAGCCGAGCGAGATGTCGTAGTTCATCTTCTGGACCTCTTCGAAGTAGGCGTTCGGGTCCAGGCCGCGCACCTCGACGTCAATGCCGAGCTGGCGGTACTGCTGCTGCATGTACGTCGCGATCTTCGCGCGCGGGTTGCTGCTGACCGGGTATAGGACTTGCAGCCGGACGGGCTGCCCGCTCGGATCGAGCAGCCGATCCCCCTCCAGACGGAAGCCCGCCTCCTGCAGCAGCGCCTTCGCCCGGTTCATGTCGAACTCGTACTTCTCGACGTCCGGGTTGTACCACTTCGGGTTGTTGGTGTTGAGGAAGGTGTACTGCGGCTGGGCCAGGTTGTTCTCGGCGATCTGGATCAAGTCCTGGCGGTTCAGCACCCGCGAGAGTGCCTCCCGGACCCGCTTGTCCTTCAGCACAACGCGGGTCAGGTTGAATTCGACCAGCCGATAGAGGCCGTTGGCGGCGTTCCACTCGTACATCGTCAGGTTCGGGTTCTGCTTCGCCTCGGTGTACTGCGACGGCGGGATGGCCGGCGCCCAGTGCGCCTGGTTGCTGCGGAGCAGCTCGTAGGCGACCGTCGGCTGCTGCCCCGGCCGGAACACGATCCGATCGATGGTCGGCTGGCCGCGGAACCAGTTCGGGTTCCGCTCGAAGGTCGCGCCCTCGGCGGTGTTCCAGTCCATCAGGGCGAACGGGCCGCTCACGACGGTCGGCTTGAGGATCTCCGGATTGGCGACCGGGTCGAGCCAGGACTTGCCCTCCCAGACGTGGCGCGGGACCGGACTGACCGAGTTGGCGGCGCCGATCGCCAGGTCGCGCGCGAGCGTCTCCTTGAGGCGGACGACGATTGTGCGCGGGTCGGGCGCCGTGAACGACTCGATGCGCTCGAGGTCGGCCAGCCCGACGAAGTTGTTCTCTTCCTTGGATGCCTGCTCGTACGCGAAGATGTAGTCCTCGACCGTGATCGGCCGGCCGTCGCTCCACTTGAGGTCGTCGCGCAGCTTGAAGGTCACCATCCGCCCGTCCGGCGAGACGCTAAATTCCGACGCGGCGTATGGAATGTACTCGAGGGTGTTCGCATCCAGGTCGAGCAGGCTGGCGCCCCAGATGAAGCCGGCGATCTGGCTCCAGGTGTCGCTGTAACTGGCAGCGTCTGGGTACGGGTGGACGTTCGTCGGTAGTGGGCCGATGCTGGCGATGACGAGCGTCTCGCCGTTGGCCGGCTTCGCGGCCTGGGCCGCCCCGCCGGTGGCCGGCTTGGCTTCCGCCGCCGGCGGGGCGGCGGCC
>JALYGH010000749.1 GCA_030777205.1 Chloroflexota bacterium | reverse complement strand
GCGCAGGGCGACGAGGTCGCGCGGGTCGCGCTCCCCGGCCAGGGCGCTCCGGGCAAGCCGCGTCCACTCGTCGCGCTCCGGCGGGTTGAAGGCCGCGTTGTCGGGCGTCGAAGACGCCAGGATCCGTCCGTCGGGGGCGAGCACGACCACGTAGGCCAGGTTGCGCAACGACGCCCCGAGTGTGTCGAAGCGATGGGCCGCCTCGGGCGCGAACGGCCCCGGTCCGACTTCCACCCGCAGCTCGTTGGCCGCGACCGCCCGGAGCACGCGGGAGAGGTCGGCCGTCTCTCCGTCGGCGACGAGGCCGGCGATCGCCCGCGCGATGGTGCGCGCGTCCTGGGCCGGTTCGCGTCCGGGGCTGCTCTGGATCGCGATCCAGGCGCTCGAGAGCAGCACGATCGCCCCGATCATGCTGACGAGCGTGACCGCGGTGGCCACCAGGTGAGAGAGCGTGAGCTGCCAGCGCAGCGTCGAGAGCCGCCGCCTCATGCCGCGCCTCGTGGCTTCGCCGCCAGGCGGTAGCCCACCCCCCAGACCGTCTCGATGCGCTCCCCGACCGGCCCGAGCTTCTTCCGCAGGCGCAGGACATGGGTGTCGACGGTGCGATCGAAGCCGCCGGCATCGTAGCCCCACACCCGCTCGATCAGGTAGTCGCGGCTGAAGGCCCGCCGGGGGTTGCGGACCAGCAGGGCCAGCAGGTCGAACTCCTTCGGCGTCAGGTCGACAACCTGCCCGTCGACCGTGACGACGTGCTGGGCGAGGTCGACGACGAGCGGCCCGGCGGTCAGGACCGGCGGCACGTCGGCCGCGCTGGCGGCGCGAAACAGCTCCACCCGGCGCAGCATCGCCCGCACGCGCGCGAGCAGCTCCCGGATGCTGAACGGCTTGGTGAGGTAATCGTCCGCGCCCACCTCCAGGCCGAGCACGCGGTCGATCTCCTCGGACCGGGCGGTCAGCATCAGGATCGGGACGATGCTCAGCTTGCGGACCCGGCGCGCGACCTCGAGCCCGTCGAGCTTCGGCAGCATCCAGTCGAGGATGACCAGGTCGGGGGACTGCTGCTGCACCGCCAGCACCGCCGCCGCCCCGTCGAACGCCTGGACGACATGGTGCCCTTCGTCCTCGAGGTGCCGCCGCAACAGGCCGTTCAGGTCGCGCTCGTCTTCGGCCACGAGGATCGTCGCCATGCCAGCCCCCTCGCGACCGTCCGATCTGGCGGGCAGACCGGACGGGTGTGCTGACCGGAGATCGTACCGCTCGGACTTGGCGCGCCGGTCGCCGAGTTGTCACGAAATGGTGAACGGCGCGCCTCGAACCCGTGCGGCGGGTACGCCGGTCGCCGGCCCGACTGCCGTTCACCGATTCGTGACAGCCCCGCGATGGGCCGGCGATGGGCGCCCCGTATCGTGACCGTGGACGCCGACGACGCGGCCCGAGCGAGAGGGGGTGATGGCGGGCAGACCGGCCGCCGCGTCGGAGCTTCGCGTTCGAAGAGCACGGTCGTACTTGGCCGCCAGACGCATCTTGGCGGAGCGGCGACCGGAAACGGGAGAAGGGATGGAGACGATGGGACGCTTTCTGTCGAGGCGAGACCTGGTGACCGCGCTGGCCGGGGCCCTGATCGGGGCCGGTATGGTCGGCCTGTTGACGGCGGGCGGGGCCCTGGCGGCCGGGCTGGGCATGGCGACGATGGGCTTCGGCCCGTTCGGCGGCCACTTCGGCGGGCCGTGGGGCGGCGCGGGCGTCGTGCTGCCCCAGGAGTTGCGCGACTTGCACAACCTGCCGCCGGCCGAGCGCTTCAAGCACTTCACGGGCGTGCAGGTGGGCCTGAAGGACGCCAACAATCAGCCGCTGACGATCGTGGTGACGCCGGGGACGGTGTCCGCGGCGAGCGCGAC
Source organism: Chloroflexota bacterium (assembly GCA_030777205.1). GTDB lineage: Bacteria > Chloroflexota > UBA6077 > UBA6077 > JACCZL01 > JALYGH01. Next base: position 2,331 of record JALYGH010000749.1, on the reverse strand, counting down.
GAGCCTGACGCTGGCCGCGAACGACGGCACGACCAGGACATTCACCCTGACCGACCAGACGCTCATCCGCAGCCGTCCGAGCGAGGGCGCGCCGAACAACTCGCCGAACCTTGTGCAGGGCGACCTGGTCGTCGTCGTCACCCAGAACGGCGAGACGACGGCACGGGCGGTCTTCGATGGCAACAAGGAGGGGTTCGGCCCGATGGGCGGACCGGGCCGGTTCGGTGGTCGGTTCAGTCCGGGGCGGTAGGGCGGTACCACGAAAGACGGCGGGGACGGCGCAAAATCATCTGTCGCCCTGACCGTGCTGTTATCCTGAGCGCGGCGGGGGATCCGCGGACTCGCGAGGCACGTAAGCAATCGTGCTGGCCAGTCCGGCGGTCCCCCGCCGAGCTCAGGATGACGGTACTTGTGCTTTCCGGTCCTGTACATTCCGGCCAGCAAGCGTCGGCGCGACGAACGCCGCCGCCGGTCCGGTGAAGGTCGGCCCTCGCTCGGTCACGGCGGTTCACTACAATGGGCCCGTGCGGGTACAGATCCTCTCCTCGCGAGTCGGCGGCGGCCACCTCAGCGTGGCCCGGGCGCTCGTCGAGGGGCTGCGGGCGCTCGGGGATCCCGACCTTGAGGTGTGGGTCGACGATCTTTACGTCGACCTGGCCCGATTGCCGGCGCGGCGGTTCCCGTGGATCTACGCGCTGGCGACACGGCGCCTGCCATGGCTGTGGCGGGCGTTCTATCGAGCTACCGATCTTCCTCCCAACCGGCGCCCGCTCACGCTGCTCGAGGAAGCGGTGGGTGGCCCGGGGCTCCGCCGCATCCTCGACGAGCGACGGCCGAACGCCGTCGTGTCAGTCCTGCCAGGCATCGCCGACTTCACGGCCCGCTCCCTCGAGAGCGCCGGCGTCTCGGCGACCATCGAGGTTGTCGTCACCGACTGGGCCGACATCCACATGGGCTGGGCATCTCGCCGCGCGACGCACTACAGCGTCCCGACCGAATCGGCGGCGGCGACGCTTGGTCGAGCCGGCGTCCCGGCTGAGAAGGTGACGGTAGCCGGCTTCCCGGTCCGCGAGCAGTTCATCGGCCTCCGGCGGAACGAGGCGACGTGCCGCGCCGCCCGCGAACGCCTCGACCTGCCGCCCGACCGGTTCGTCGTCCTGGCGATGGTGGGCACCGAGGGCTCGCCGGCCGCGCTGGCGCACCTGCGCGCGCTCGCGATGGCCCCGATCGACGCGGAGATCCTGGTCGTCTGCGGCCGCAACGCCCGTCTGCGCCGCAGAGTCAGCCAGCTCGACTCCGTCAACACGCTCCGCGCGCTCGGCTTCATCGACGACGTGGCAGGGCTGATGCTGGCGTCCAATCTGCTGGTCACCAAGGCCGGCGGCGTCACGCTCGCCGAGGCCTTCTGCTGCGGGATACCGGTAGTTGCTTTCGACCCGCTGCCCGGCCAGGAAGAAGGCAACGCGCGCTTCGTGGTGGCCGAGGAAGCCGCCGAGCTCGCGACGTCTCCGCGCGACCTGGCCCAGATCGTCGGCGAGCTGCGCTGGTCGCCCACGCGCCGAGCGTCCCTTCAGGCGAACGGGGCGCGGCTTGCGACCCCGGGGGCGGCGCTCCGGGTGGCGGCCGCGATCCTGCGGCGCGCCCGCGCGGACGCCATGACCACCAGGTAGCGGAAGGCAAGCTCCACCTGCGGACGGTCGTCACTGTACCGACACCGAACCGCTACATAATTGGCTTTCTACTGATACACTGGATACGGCTGCCATGACCGGTTCGTGCGTATACCCCATGCAGAGCGCGGCGGCCGTTCGGCCCCGCACTCGACCAATCCGATCAGGAGGTTTCTGGTGCAGGCGTTGGAGCGGATCCATCCGGGCTGGGGCGTGGCAGTAGTGCGCATCATAGCAGGCGTGATCCTGGTTGTGGCCGGCTGGGGGAAGCTCAGCGGTGGGATCGATCAGTTCGCCGGCAACCTGGCTCAGATGGGGTTCCCGGCCCCCGAAGTGCTCGCGCCGCTGGTCGTGGCGTTCGAGCTGGTCGGCGGCCTGCTGATCCTCGTCGGCCTGGGCGCGCGCTGGCTCGGGATCGTGATGGTCGCGCAGTTCCTGATCATCGCGTTCTACCTGCAGCTCCCGAATCGCGGCTTCGGCGGCGCCCGGCTCGACCTGCTGATGGCGGCGGTCGGCCTGATGCTCATCCTGGCGGGGGCCGGCAAGCTCTCGGTGGACGAGCGGCTCGCCCGACGGCGCCGAGTACCAACACTCGAGCGCGTCTAACGATCCGATTTCCGGCCAGGTCGTGTTAAGCGGGCCGGGTCCTGCGCCGCCACTC
>JALYGH010000748.1 GCA_030777205.1 Chloroflexota bacterium | reverse complement strand
CCCCTCGGGGAGAAAGGCCGGGGGCGAGGGCCCTCAGCGCGCTCCGACCGGCGCGCCGCGGCGGGCACGGACGGCCGCTGCCAGCTCCCGCAGTACCGGCACCGTCATCTCCCAGCCCATGCAAGCGTCAGTGATGCTCTGGCCGTAGACCAGGCTGTCGCGATCCACCAGATCCTGGCGGCCATCGGCGATGAAACTCTCGAGCAGCACCCCGACGATCCCCGCCTCGCCGTTTGCGACCTGCTCGGCTATCGCCTGGGCGACGACCGGCTGACGGCGGTAGTCCTTGCTGCTATTGCCGTGGCTCGTGTCGATCATCAGCCGGCGCGGCAGCCCGGCCTCGTCGAGCGCGGCGAGCGCCTCGCGGACGCTGCCCGCGTCGTAGTTCGGACCGGCCTGCCCGCCGCGCAGGATGACATGGGTGTCGCCATTGCCGCGCGTGGTGACGATCGCGGCCAGCCCCTGTTCGGTCACGCCGAAGAAGCTGTGCGAGTGCAACGCGGCCAGGATCGCGTCGACGGCCGGCTGGACTCGACCGTCGGTGCCGTTCTTGAACCCGATCGGCATCGACAGCCCGGAGGCAAGCTGGCGGTGGACCTGGCTCTCGGTCGTCCGCGCGCCGATCGCGCCCCAGGCGACGAGGTCGGAGATGAACTGGGGCGAGATCGGGTCGAGGAACTCGCAGCCGGCCGGCACGTCCAGCTGGATCAGGTCGAGCAGCAGCCGCCGCGCCAGCCGCAACCCCTCGTTCGAGCGGCAGGTGCCATCGAGGTGCGGATCGTTGATCAGCCCCTTCCAGCCGACCGTCGTGCGCGGCTTCTCGAAGTAGACGCGCATGACGACGAACAACTCGGATGCCAGTTCGTCCGACAGGGACTTGAGGCGGCGGGCGTAGTCGAGCCCGGCCTCCGGGTCGTGGATCGAGCACGGCCCGACGACGACGAACAGGCGGTCGTCCTGGCCGTCGAGGATGCGGACGAGCGTGTCGCGGGCCGCCGCCACCCGAACGGAGCCGTCCTCGGAAAGGGGCAGCTCCTCGAGCAGGATCGACGGCGGGATGAGCGGCCGGTTGCTCTCGATGCGGAGGTCGCTGGTCTTCATGTCGAGCTGGGACCCTCCTCGCGGTCGCGGCAGGACGATACTCACGCTGTCACCCGGTTGCTGTTGTCAGCCACGTTACTGCGCTCGAACCTTACCAGTCGAGTGTCGCGGTCGTCGCGGATGCGGGCCAGGAAGGCGTCCAGCGCCATCGAGCCGAGGTCGCCCTCGCCGCGCGCCCGCACCGAAACGGCGTTGGCCTGAGCGTCGCGATCACCCACGACCAGGATGTATGGCACCTTCTGGGTTTCGGCCTGGCGGATCTTGTTCTGCATCCGCTCGCGGCGGCCGTCCACCTCGACGCGGAAGCCGTATTCGTTCAGCTCCTGCGCCACGCCCTCGGCGTACTCCCGGTGGCGGTCGGCGATCGGGATGAGCACCGCCTGCACCGGCGCGAGCCACAGGGGGAACGCTCCGCCGTACTTCTCGATCAGGTAGGCGATCATGCGCACCAGTGTCCCGACCACGCCGCGGTGGATCATCACGGGTCGATGGAACTTGCCGTCTTCGCCCACGTACTCGAGCTGGAACTGGTTCGGCAGATGGAAATCCACCTGGATCGTCGAGATCGTCTCGCTGTGGCCCAGCGGGTCGCGGAGCTGGATGTCGATCTTCGGGCCGTAGAAGGCGGCCTCGCCGGGCGCTTCGATGTAGTCGATCCCGAGGCGCGCCATGGCCTCCTTGAGGTACCGCTCGCCGCGCTCCCACATCTCCGGGTTATCGACGTACTTCTCCTTGTCGTTCGGGTCCCACAACGACAGGCGGTACCAGTGATCCTGGATACCCAGCACGTCGTAGACGTGCTCGATGAGCTGCACCACACCCACGATCTCGTCCTGGATCTGGTCGGGCGTGCAGAAGATGTGGGCGTCGTTGAGGTCCATCCGCCGCACGCGGCTCAGGCCGCTCAGCTCGCCCGACTTCTCGTACCGCCACATCGTGCCGAACTCGGCGAGTCGCAACGGCAACTCGCGGTAGCTGCGTTGCTCGTGGCGGTAGATCTCGATGTGGTGCGGACAGTTCATCGGCCGCAGGACCAGCTCCTCCTCGCCCTGCCGCATCACCGGGAACATGGCGTCCTGGTAGTGCGCCCAGTGGCCGGAGGTCTTGTACATGTCCACCTTGGCCACGTCGGGCGTCACGACGTGCTGATAGCCGCGACGCAGCTCCAGGTCGGTGACGTAGCGCTCGAGCTCTCGGCGGATGGTGGCGCCCTTCGGCAGCCAGAGCGGCAGGCCCGGCCCGACAAGGTCGGAAAACGTGAAGAGCCCCAGCTCGCGGCCCAGGCGGCGGTGGTCGCGACGGCGCGCCTCCTCGAGTCGCCAGAGGTACTGGTCCAGCTCCTCCTGGGTCTCCCAGGCGGTGCCGTAGATCCGCTGGAGCATCGGTCGCGACTCGTCGCCGCGCCAGTAGGCCCCGGCCACGTTGAGCAGCTTGAATGGGCCGATCTTGACGGTGCTCGGGACGTGCGGGCCGCGGCAGAGGTC
>JALYGH010000747.1 GCA_030777205.1 Chloroflexota bacterium | reverse complement strand
CCACTGCGGCTCGCTACGTCACGCTGCCTTCGTTCACCACGAGCAGCGTGCCCCGGGCTGGAGGCGTCAGCGGCCCGATGCCGAGGCGAGGAGCTCCTGCCAGGTGGGGGCCGTGAGGACCCGGTTGATCAGCCGCTCGAGCGTCTCGAGATCATCGAGATCCTCGAGCGCCATGACGACCGCGGGGGTCGGCGGCCCGAGCTTTTCGGCCCCGAGCGCAAGGAGCATCCGGCGCGCCTCGATCACGCGCCCCTCGGCACGCCCCTGAGCGAGGCCCTGGGACAGGCCCTCGGCGCGGCCCTCGTCCAGGATCGCTCGGTAGGTCGACGACTCGCGCATCCGCGTTACTCCCCGCAATAGCTCACGGACTCGCGCATCATCATAGCGCAACCCGAGCAGGAGCTGGGTCGCGGCCCAGAGATCGGCTGCGCTGGCCGGATCGGCTTCCCGGCGAAAGCGCTCGTCGAGAGGCTGGATGACGTCCGGGAGCCGAGCCGCCTCGACCGCCGCGAGGGGCGCCAGCGGCAGGACGCCCAGACCGCCGCCGAGCAGCTCCTCGACGGGACGCTCCCACAGCCGCACGACGCGGAAGCCGAACGAGACCGTCACGTCCCCCGTCGCGCCGTGCTGCTCCAGTCGCCCGGAAAGCTCGGGCCCCTCGGCCTCCGGTCGGAGCAGGACGACCGTCGACTCGACGGGCAGACCATGCCGATGCAACAGCAACGTGTGGTACTGCAGCAGCCGAAACGGGAGCCGCCGATCCCTGCTGGCCTGGAGTTCGAAGTGGGCCAGCCAGGGCGATGGCGCGCCGACCCGAAGCACCTTGTCGACCTCGGCGAGCACCGTCGAGACGTCGGTATCGATTGTCTGGACCGGACCGTTCACCGGCAGCCCGACCCAGGCGAGCCAGGCCTCCGGGTCACCTTCGATCAAGTACTTCGGCGAGACGTCGAATGGGCGGGGGCTCGGTCCCCCTTGCACGATCGGGAGGATACCAGTGCCGACCCAGCGGGCGCGGGTAAGGTGCGGCTACAGCGCCAGGGGGTCCTCGTCCGACTCCAGCGTGCTGAGGGCCTCCTGGGCGGCCTCGCGGACGGCGTCGCGCTTGTCTTCGAGCGCGTAGATCAGTCCATCGCGCGCCTCGTCGCCGCCGATCTGGCCGAGCGCCGCGATCGCGGCCAGCCGGACGTCGAGTGACGGGTCGTCGAGCATGTCGACGACGAACTTCGAGGCCCGCTGGTCGGCCACCTCCCCGGCGGCCACGGCCACTTCCCGCCGCAGCTCGACGTCCTTGGCCCGCGCCTCCTGGCGCAGGAGCGGCAGCCAGCCCGGATTGGCGGTCCGCCCCATCGCCTTGACGGCCACCTGACGCAGCTCCGGATCGGCAAAGGCGCGCCTGATCTCCTCGGCGACCGCGTCGCTATCCAGGTAACCGAGGCTGGCGAGCGCCTCGCGGCGCTGGGCGATGTCCGCGCCCGCCGCCCGGACGACGGCGAGCAGGCACCGCTCCAGCGACGGTCGCCATTCGTCCCCGATCTCGCCAAGCTCGGCGCGGAGCGCGAACGGGGCGAGGCAGGTGAGGGCGGCCCGGCGGACGTCGGAGTCGGGATCGTTGCTCGCCAGATCGATCAGTCGAGCCAGCAGCCGCGCCCCTTCATCCTCGACGACGGATTCGACCGCCGCGCGCCGCACGGCCGGGTCCGGGTCGGCCAGGGCGAGGCCGTAGATCGCGTTGAAGTCCTGGCGGAGGTTGGCGCGCTCGGACGCCGTCAGCCGCCCGAGCAGCTCCAGGCGCCGGTCGGGCTCGAGGCGGCTCCAGACCTGGCCGAAGGCTGCGAGCTCGCCGCGCTCCAGGTGCGACAGCGCGGTCAGCAGCTCGTTCGACAACGGTTCGCCGGCCCGGAGCGTGTCCAACGCGAGGGCGAAGGTCTGTTCGTCGGTCATCCTGCACTCTCTTCCGCGATCTGCCGCCCGGGCCGCCCGATCGAAGCCGCGACCCGCTCTCCTGTATTGTGGGAGGCTCGGCGGCGGACGCGCAGAACTGGCGCCAGGACGTTGTCAGTAGGCGCGGGCAAACAGGACCCGGGCCTGGCTCGGTTGCTCGTCGACGATGCAGCGCCCGTCCTCGGCCGGCTCGTTCAGCGGCAGGCAGCGGATCGTCGCGCCGGTCTTCTCCTTGACGGCCGCCTCGCACGCGGCCGAGCCGCACCAGTGGGCGCGGATGAAGCCCCTCGATCCCTCCTTGATCTCAATGAGCTGGTCGAACGTGTCCGCCGCGGCAACTCCCCGACGTAGTCCTTGCCGGGAGCGCCCAGCCGATCCCCCCTCGGCACTCAACCTAACAAAACCGCCCCTCCCGTCAGGAGGGGCACTGTACCGCACGTTCGGGCGTGGCCTGCTTCGTGCACGAGACCGCCCGAAATCATTCTACCGGCCGTCCGGAGGCTCTTTCAACCGCGGTGGGGCGCTGCTATACTGGCGCCCTGCGAGTCGGCCGGGGACGCCCGACTCAGCGCCACTGGCCCCCGGCGGCCGGGCTCGGATACTGCGTGCATCTCGACGGCCACTTCACTCCCCCGCCCGCCTGCCTCGCCCAGCGTCCCTGCTGGCTGGACGTCGACCTCGACGCCGTCGCCGCCAACGTCGCCGCGCTGCGCGCCCACATTGGGCCGGCGACTGGGCTCTGCGCCGTCGTCAAGGCGGAGGCGTACGGGCTCGGCCTCGTGCCGGTCGCCAAGGAGTCGCTACGAGCGGGCGCCGAGCGCGTCGCCGTGGCCCGCGTCGAGGAGGGTGTCCGCCTACGCGTCGAGGGCGTCACGGCCCCGATCCTCCTGATCGCCGGGTTCGCGGCAGGTGAGGCGGAGGAGATCGTTCGGTACCGCCTGACGCCGACCGTCGTCCAGTCCGAAGACGCGCTCGCGCTGGGCCGGGCGGCCGGGCGAGCCGGCCTGCAGTTGCCCGTCCACGTCAAGGTCGATACGGGCCTGACCCGATACGGCGCTACCCCCGCTGACGCGGTCACGCTGGCCCGCCTGATCGACAGCCTCGGCTCGCTGCGCCTCGAGGGCCTGTACACCCACTTCGCGGCGGCCGACGAGCCGGACGGGGCGTTCACCCGCCGGCAGCTCGACGCGTTCCGGGCCGTACTCGACCACCTCCATCGGCTTGGCCTCGACCCGCCGATCGCGCACGCGGCGAACAGCGCCGGCACGCTCGGCGAGCCGGCAGCCCGCTTCGACATGGTGCGGACCGGTCTGGCGCTCTCCGGCCACTATCCCGCCGACCACCTGGCCGGCCGGCCCCGGCTCCGGCCCGCCGTCGCCCTGCGCGCTCGCCTGCTGCGCGTCCAGGACGTCGAGCCCGGAACGACGATCGGGTACGGACGGACGTTTTCCGCCCATCAGCAGATGCGAGTCGGGCTGGTGCCGACCGGTTATGCCGACGGCGTGCCGCGCTCGCACTCGAACCGGGCGTTCGCGCTCGTCCGCGGGACGCGCGTCCGGCTGGTCGGGCGCGTCTCAATGGACCAGTGCGTCGTCGACCTGTCCGAAGTCCCGGATGCGCGCGGCGGCGACGTCGTGACGTTGATTGGCGCCGCCGATGGGGACCGGATCGCGCTGGAAGAGTACGCCGGCTGGTCGGATACCATCACCCACGAAGCGCTGTGCCGCGTCGGAGCACGGGTCCCGCGACGTTACCGGCGGGGCGACACGTGCTGGTGGGGGACGGAGACCATGCGCGACGAACGGCCCGCGCTCCTGATACCCTCGCTCGAGTGAACGTCCCGGAGCTGCTGGACCGCAAGCGCCGGGGCGAGCGCCTGGAGTCGGCCGAGATCGAGGCGCTCGTCGGGGGCTACGCGCGCGGCGACGTGCCCGACTACCAGGTCGCCGCGTGGCTGATGGCGGTCTGCTGCCAGGGCATGGACTCCGAGGAGACGACCGCGCTCACCGAGGCCATGGTCCGCTCCGGGCGCCAGCTCGACCTCAGCTCGCTCGGACGCCGCGTGCTTGACAAGCACAGCACCGGCGGCGTCGGCGACAAGACGTCGCTGCTGGTCGTGCCGATCGTCGCGGCGAGTGGCGTACCGGTTGCCAAGCTCTCCGGCCGCGGCCTCGGGTTCACCGGCGGCACGCTCGACAAGCTCGAGTCGATCCCGGGGCTGACGGTCGACCTCGCGCCGGACCGGTTCATCGACCAGGTGGCGCGGATCGGGGCGGCGATCGCCGGGCAGACGGCCGATCTCGCCCCTGCCGACGGCAAGCTCTACGCCCTCCGCGACGTCACCGGCACGGTCCCGAGCATCCCGCTGATCGCCAGCAGCGTCATGAGCAAGAAGCTCGCGGGCGGCGCCCAAGCCATTGTCCTGGACGTGAAGTGCGGCCGCGGCGCGTTCATGGCGACCGTGGCCGAAGCGATCGAGCTGGCCGGCGCGATGATCGAGATCGGGCGCCGAGCCGGACGGGCCGTCTCGGCGTTCGTGACGGACATGGATCAGCCGCTCGGTCGGATGGTCGGCAACGCGCTCGAGGTTCGCGAGGTGGTCTCGATCCTGCGCGGCGAGCCCGGCGACGACCGCCTCCTCGAGCTGGTGACGAAGCTCGCCGGCGAGATGCTCTGGCTCGGCGGCGGGGCGCCGGATTCCGAGGCCGGGCGGGCCCGTGCCGGCGCCGCGCTCGCGGACGGCAGCGCGTTCAAGAAGCTGAAGGAGATCGTGGCAGCACAGGGCGGGGACGTCGGCGCGCTGGACGACCCGAGCAGGCTGCCGACGGCCGCGCTGCGGGAGATCGTGCCGGCGCCGCGCGATGGTTTCGTCACCGACGCGGACCCGCTGGCCGTCGCCCGGGCCGCGAATCGCCTGGGGGCCGGTCGCGAGCGGAAGGGCGACCCGATCGACCATGCCGTCGGCGTCGAGCTGGCCGCACGGCGGAGCGACCGCGTGGCTGCCGGCGATCCCCTGGCGGTTATCCACGCCAACGACAGCCTGAAGCTGACCGAGGCTCAGGCGGCCGTGGCCGGCGCCTTCGAGATCGCCGACGAACCGCCACCGCCGCGTCCGGTTGTCCGCGAGTGGATCACCACGGGCTGACCTCGTTCGGCAATCCGGACCGTCCGTTTCACCCACAGCGGTGCTTCCGGCAGAAGTACGGAACCGTGCTGGCTCCTTCGGCCATGCGCCGGATTCCCGAGCATGGCCCGCACAACTGGCCGCTCGGCTGCGCCGGGTGTGCAGCTGGAGTCTCGCGCTCTCACCGGCTCTACGCGGCGTCAAGAGGAAGGAGGCGGAACGGCTCTCCGTGCGGGCCGCGGATCGCCCGAAAGTGTCGCTGGTCAAGGGTCAGGACGTCCCGACACCCGCGGCCCCGTCCAGGGCGGCGCCGGCAGCGCGAGCACGCTCAAGGAGGAGGACGCCGCCGCGATCCAGCGCGAGATCCCCGGCATCCTGCTCAGCCCGGTGGTCCAAGGTAACGTGCAGGTGATCGCCGGGAGTGCCAACTGGCAGACCCGCGTGCTGGCGGTCCGCCCCGACTACCAGCAGATCCAGAACTGGCAGATGGCGAGCGGCGCGTTCTTCTCGGAGCAGGACGACGCGGCGGCCCGCAACGTCGCCGTGCTCGGGCAGACGGTGGTCCAGAACCTGTTCCCCGGCGCCCGGTCGCCGCTCGGCCAGGTCATCCGCATCCGGAACGTCCCCTTCACCGTCGTCGGCGTGCTGGCGTCCAAGGGCAGCGGGTTCGGTGGCGATCAGGACGACACGATCCTGATCCCCTTCGAGACCGGCCAGGTGCGGCTGTTCGGCATCGCCGCCCTCAACAACATCGTGATCCAGGCGCGGGACGCCGAGCAGCTCGACGACGTCAGTACCCGGGCCACGGCGATCCTGCGCGCCCGCCATCGGCTCCAGGGTAACCAGGCGAACGACTTCACCATCCGCAACAACAACGAGGTCGTCGAGACGGTCAGCAGCGTCAGCCAGACGATGACGTACCTGCTCGGCGGGGTGGCGGCGATCTCGCTGATCGTCGGCGGGATCGGGATCATGAACATCATGCTCGTGTCGGTGACCGAGCGGACCCGCGAGATCGGCATCCGGATGGCGATCGGCGCCCGCGGCAGCGACATCCTGGCCCAGTTCCTCGTCGAGTCGGTGGTGCTGTCGCTGATCGGCGGCGTGATCGGCATCCTGATCGGCGTCGCCGTGACGTTCGCCATCCCGGCGTTCCTCGGCTGGGCGACCGTCCTGCCGATCGGCGCGATCGCGATGGCGTTCGGCTTCGCGGCGGTGGTCGGGATCGTGTTCGGCGTGTACCCCGCCCGCAAGGCGTCGCGGCTGGACCCGATCCAGGCGCTCCGCTACCAGTGAGTCGCGAAAGGAACGTGGTGAAAGACGGAAAGAGTGCTCTGGGCTGCCGCTGGCGCACGGCGGTCAGGCTAGTGGCGGTGGGGCTGCTCATGGCCCTGTTGGCGACGTCGATCGGCGCCGAGCGCGGCGCGGCGCAGGTCCCGTCGACGGACGTCCCCAAGCCGCCGACTCGCATC
>JALYGH010000746.1 GCA_030777205.1 Chloroflexota bacterium | reverse complement strand
GGACGAAGTCCAGCGCGGTAAGCTCGCGCAGCTCGCGAACCTCGATATTGCAGGCGGCGCACCCGCCTGCAAGGTGCGCGGCGACATCCGGGAAGGCGGCGCGAGCGGCGGCCAGTCCTTCGCCGTCCAGCAGCTCGACATATTCGCCGAGCTGTCCAGGCTCTACCGGATGGCGGGCACGCTCCAGGTCGAGCGCCGTCAGTAGGCGCGCCCTACCCTCCGGCGTGGGTGCCGGCTCGTCGCCATGTGGCCGGGCTCCGTTCGTAGCGTCGTCTCTCGGCATGGAATCTCTTCGGGATGATCGCCGCTCTACGCATCCGCCAGGGCAGACCGCCGCGAGTTGCGTCCTGACGACAATCGCGGCAAGCCGCGCCCCCGCACTTCCATTGCTCCTCGTTCCTCGTTCACGCTCGCGCCAGCGATCCACTGCCCGTTGGCGGCGCACCGTACGTCTGCGCGCACTTGCGGAGTCGGTTGACGCCGTTGAACACGATCCGTCACGCATTGCCCTCCGTGACCTGGAGCGCCTGGGCGATGCGCGCCGCCTGGGCGTCCTCGTAGTAGCGAAGCTGGACGGCCAGCCGATCGCGCCGGGGTAGCCGCTCCAGGCAACGATCGAGGACCTCGTAGAGCGCATCCCAGCGCGATTCCGGACGATCGACGAGTGGCGCCGGTAGCTCCAGCTCATCGTCCAGGCGAACGACCGGCTGGCGGATCCAGGCGATGGCCGCTTTCCGCGCGTTCAGGAACTTGCCCTTGGCGAAGCCGGCGAACGTGTCCGCGCCACGGGCGTCGCCCAGGTCGAGGACGACCCGCGTGCAGGTATCGGCGACGGCGTCCTCGACCAGATCCGGTCCGTGCTCGCCGAGAGTGGCCCGCGCCCAGCGACGGACCCGCGCCTCCAGCTCACCCCAGGCGACGGCATCGTTCCGATCCACGCGCAGCCTGCTGTAGATCTCCGGCCGGTCCACGACGGTCCTCTCCGGTCCCCTGCGCCCGACGCTCGAAGCCGGGTCACGGACTCGCGCGCCGCCGCTAGTCTAGCAGGCCGTGGAGAAGTCTGCCGCCGCTTGATCGACGGGTGCCCATTAGACGCTTGCACTCCCAACTTGTGGGGCGACCGGCGAACGCAGATCGGATCGTGCAGTCGAAGATATGACGGGGATCGGGCTTCCTGGCGGGTGCTGACGCCTGCTCGGGTGTCCGACCCCTATCGCGAGCCTACCATCCGGATGGCCGGGGCGACCTCGAACTGCGAGGGTCAGGCGCTGAGATGCGCGAGCAGCCAGAGCGCGGCCCGCTGGAGGGTCACCACCACGACGACGATCATGAGCGCCCGACCCCGCTACGCGGGTATGCCCGAATACGAGGAAGGTCACCAGCCCCGCCGTGGCCGCCGTGACGTGCGCGACCACCAGCGTGCGGACCTGGTTCATGCCATGGAGGGGGTCCAGGTAGATCAGGAAGGCGCTCGACGCGAGCGAGGCGAACAGCAGGCGCTGGTCGCTCAGCGCTTCCACCTGGGCAAGCACGATATCGACGGTTCGGGTTGGCAGGGTAGCCAGCGCCTGCTCGCCACGCACGTCGAGCCGCCGGCGCAAGGACTGGTTCGCGCCCTCGACCGGCTTCAGGCTCTCGCGCGGCTGGTTCGTGCGAGCCGATTGATTGGCAAGGACTATGCCGACCAAAGCGGTAAGGCTGGACCGAGCACCCCGGGGAGCGCGAGCACGCTCGCGCTCCCGAAAGGGCAAGGGGAGGCTACCGCGGGCTCTGCTGGATGTCGAGGACGAGCGCCTGGAGCAGTAGCTGGAACCCGACCAGCAGCGGCAGCACGCTCAGCATCACCGTCCCGGTCGACGCGAACGTCCCCTGCTGAGAGTTCACCCACCAGGAGTACGCCCCGAACCCGAAGCCCCAGAAGAACAGCGGCAGGCCGGCCAGCACGAACAGGGCGCTCGGCGAGAAGTCGAGCAGCACGTACTTCATGTAGAAGCGGTAGACCGTCCGATTGAGCAGCAGCCAGGAGAACAGCGGGATGATGCTTCGCACGCGCAGGCTCGACGGCTCGTCCCCGTAGCGCGCCGGCATTGGCACATCCTTGATCCGCGCGCCAAGGATGTTCAAGCTGATGAGCATGTCGTTCTCGAAGAAGTAGCCGCAGAATATCCGCTCACGGTCGAGCAGCGCCCAGGTCGTGCTTCGGATCGCGACGAACCCGTTCTGCGGGTCGAGCAGGTGCCAGTAGCCCGAGACAAGCTTGGTCAGGAACGTCAGGATCAGGTTGCCGACGAAGCGGACGCGCGGCATCCGGGCGAGTGCCTTGCGGTCGAGCAGCCGGTTCCCCTTGGCGTAGTCGTAGCCATCCTTGGTCAACGCGTCGAGGATCGGCGGTAGGTAGTCCAGGTCCATCTGACCATCCCCGTCGACCTTGACGAGGATATCGGCGCCCTGCTCGGCGGCGCAGTCGAAGCCGGTCGCCACCGCCCCGCCAACGCCGCGGTTCCGCTCGTGCCGGACGACCACGAGTCGCGGATCCCGGATCGCCGCCAGCACGCACGCCGTGTCGTCGGTGGAGGCGTCGTCCACGGCGACGATGCCGTCGACCCACTCCGGCACGGCGGCGATGGCGGCGGCGACCTGCCCGGCGACGTTGTAGCAGGGCAGGACGACGAAGATCCGTTGGTCGTCCCTAGTCACGCTATGCGATCTCTCTCGTAGTCATCGATCGAGGCGAGGGCCTGACCGGCGCGGGCCGGGCGATCCGGCGGCGGAGCCGTCCAGTTCCCAATCGCTCGATTTCGAGCGGGCCGATCATAGCACGCCGGCCGGCCCTCACAAGGGAGTGGCCGCGGTCCGCTCGCACGCCCGCGGGATTCGTCGCTCAGGCCAGCTTCAGCACCCGCGGGATGGCCGCCTCGAGGGGCAGCGGGCGGCGGCGACGCGGCACTGCTGAACATTGACGAGACCGGCCAGCTCTACGACTGGTTCGTATCGGAGCACAAGGCGTTCGCCCTCTACGAGCGGCTGTTCTCGCCGGAGGTCGGCCCGGACAAGGGCTACACCCAGATCGTGGCAGAGTTCGACATCCCCACTCGCCCGGGCAGGGCGCGGCGACGGGATGAGGGTGAGCCCGTGGATGGCGAGGTCGTCACGTCAGCTCCGGCCCGGCTGCGCTCTGCGCAGCGCGGGCTGGTTGGCCGCGGCCAAGAATGGGCGGAACGCGGCACTACTGGCGTGTCGCGGGACGGTCGGCAAGGGCGCCCCGGAGTGCCCGAAGCTCGTGGCGGAGGTCGGTCGTCCATTGGCGGTGCGCCCACACCGCCCACGCTACGATGGTCGCGCCGGCGATCACGGCTTCGAACTCGACCGCCATCTCCGTTCCCCCGCCACAGTGGCGGTGCCGCTCACCAGCTCGGCCCCCGCTCCTCGATTCCGATGGCCTTATCCTCGACGAGCTGTCGGGCCGTGCGCGCCCCTCTCGCGCGACGCGCCCCGCATCGGGTGACGCCCCAAGCGTACGCCAATCTCCCGGGCGTGTCTGTCAAGCGGCCGACAGTCCGGAGGACCGCCCCCGCCCGGCACCGGCGGCACCGGTGGGATGGCCGCGACGATGGCTCAGATCGTGGGACGGCTTCCGCTATCCCCCTCGCCGGTGTTCCCGAGTGGGCTTTCGCTCGCCGTGTCAGCCGTTCCCGTATCAGGCATTCCCGCGTTGGGCGAGCGCGGCCCGCAGCGTCTGGATCTCGTCGAGCAGCCGCAGGACGACCTCGAGTCCGGCCGTGTTCAGTCCGAGATCGTCCCGCAATCGACGGATCCTCCGCAGCCGGGCGAGCTCCGCATCGCCGAACAGCGTCTCCCGGCCCTGGATCCAAGCGGGTCGGACGAGCCCCGCCCGGACGTAGCGCCGGACGTGGGCCGGCGGCAGGCGTACCAGGCGGGCGGCGGTCTCCAGCGAACAGTTCGTGACGGATCCGGTCCCGTCGCTCATCGCGTTCCTACTCCTTCAGCGGCGCCCACTTCGAGACGCGCCAGCTCCTCGACCAGCTCACGCTGGCGCAGCGACAGGCGCTCGGGCAGGCGGGCGTGCACTTCGACCCGCAAGTCGCCCCGCTGCTCCGGTCGTCCCAGCCGCGGCATCCCTTGCCCGCGCAGGCGGAACACGCGGCCGTCCTTCGTGCCGGCCGGGATCGTGAGGACCAGCGTTCGGCCGTCCGGCGTCGGCACCCGGGCCTCGCCGCCCAGGAGCAGCGTCGTCAGGGGCGCCTCGACCCGCGCGTGCAGGTCGTCGCCGCGTCGCTCGAAGCGCGGATCGGGCCGGACGTCGATCACCAGGAAGAGGTCGCCGGCCGGTCCGCCGGCCTCGCCCGGCAGCCCCTGCCCGGCTACCCGCACCCGCGCGCCGGTGTCGACCCCGGGCGGGATCTTGACCTCAAGGCGTCGGATCTGGCCGTCCGGTGTCTCCAGGGCGAGCAGTCGGGTCGTCCCGCGGTACGCCTCCTCGAGCGACACCTCGACCGGGTGCTCCAGGTCGGCGCCGGCTCGCGGCCGGCCGCGGCGGCGGCCGGGCTGGCCGCCGCCGAAGAACGTCTCGAAGAAATCCGAGAACGGCTCCCCCTCGCCGAACAGGTCGCGCAGGTCTTCCTCGCTGGCGGTCCGGTATTCGTAGCGCGCGCCGCCCGGCCCCTGGCCGGCGAAGCCGCCCCAGTCGAACGGCTGATCCTGCGCCGCGGCCGCCTGCTGGGCCCGCTGCCACTGCTCGTACTCTCGCCAGCGCGGGCCGAGCTCGTCGTACTTCTTGCGCTTCTCCGGGTCGGAGAGCACCTCGTAGGCCTCGTTGATCCGCTTGAAGCGCTCCTCGGCCTCCTTGTTCCCGGGGTTGACGTCCGGGTGGTGCTGGCGGGCTAGCTTGCGGTAGGCCGCGCGGATCT
>JALYGH010000745.1 GCA_030777205.1 Chloroflexota bacterium | reverse complement strand
GTCGCCTACTGCACGGCGAGGCCGTCGCCATCGGCATGGCGGGGGCCGGCTCGATCGCGAACCGACGCGGCCTCCTGTCCGACGCGGCGTTCGCGGCGCAGACCGCCCTGCTCGAACGGTTCGGGCTGCCCCAGCAGGCGACCGGCGTGCGGGCCGAAGAGCTGCTCGGGCCGCTCTCGCGGGACAAGAAGGCGCGCGGGAAGACGATTCAGTGGGTGCTCGCCGACGGGATCGGCAGCGTCACCACCGCCCGCGACGTGACGGCGGACGAGGTCCGGGCCGCGCTGCGCTACGTCGGCTGCGAGTGAGGTCATTCGCCCCCCACCCCCCCAAGGCTGGGTGGCGACGGTTCCTTGCCCAACCCTCGAAGCCGTTCCTATAATCGCGCGGCTATGTTCCTCCGATTCCCCTCCGCCCCCCGACGGCTCCTGCTCGTAACGCTAGTAGGGGCAATCCTGATCGGGGGCTGCTTGCCGGCGGGATCCGCCTCGCCGCCCGCCGCGGAGTCCCAGCCAACGGCGAAGCCGAGCGCCGAGCGCGCTTCGACGCGCGACCGCAAAGTCCGCGCGGAGGTGTACCTAAACGGCCTCCAGCTCCCCTCGTCCCTGGCGTTCGCTCCGGACGGACGGCTCTTCCTGGTGGAGGTCAACGCCGGGCGGGTGCGGGTAAGCAAGGACGGCGTCCTGCAAGAGCAGCCGGTGGCGACCTTCCCGGTGCAGCAAGCGTCGGAAAGCGGCCTGCTGGGGTTGGCGCTCGACCCGGACTTCGACGCCAACCACTACGTATACGTCTACTACTCGGAAGCCGATCCTGCTCGGCCGGACCACGGGATCCGCAATCGCGTCGTTCGCTTCGTCGAACGGGATGGCCGGGGGACCGATTTCGCGCCCGTCCTCGACGACCTGCCGGCCAACGCGGTGGGCGCGATGGACGCCCACCAGGGCGGCGCGCTCGGGTTCGGCCCGGACGGCAAGCTGTACGTGACGGTCGGCGACACCGGCCGATCGGAGCTGGCCCAGGATCTTACGTCGCTCGCCGGCAAGGTGCTGCGGGTGAACCCGGACGGATCCATCCCGCTCGACAACCCGTTCCCCGGCTCGCCGGTGTACGCGCTCGGCCTGCGGAACCCCTGGGGCATCGCCGTCCACCCGAGGACCGGCAGCATCTACCTCTCCGAGAACGGCAACAAGGCGCACGACAAGGTCCTCCTGCTGCGCCCGGGCGCGAACTATGGCTGGCCGGTCGTCGAGTCGGTCGAACCCGGCACGGCCTTTACCCCGGCCGTGTGGGACTCCGGCGATGCCGCCGATGCCCGTAACGGCATGGCCGCACTGATGATCTATGGCGGGAGCATGTTCCCCGATCACCAGGGCAGGCTGTTCTTCTGTGCGTTCAAGTCCGGTCACCTCAAGTGGCTGACGCTGGCGGGACCGGAGCTGGAGTACGCCGCGGATCAGGATCGACTCGACGCCGAGTGCCGGCTCGGCCTGACCGAAGGTCCGGACGGGGCCATCTACGCGTCGTCGATCGACAAGGTCCGCCGCCTGACCCCAAGGTCCGCCGCCTGACCCGGTGATCGGACGAGCCGAGGGCCACGCCCGCTCACCCGGCGTGATCGCGTCGTCGGCGGGCGGCGCGGTCCTGAACGGATCGACGCGGCACGACCGCCTGGCCGAACTCCGGGGCCGGAGCCGGTCGGCGCTGCCGTGGATGATCCCGACGCTCCTGTTCGGGTTCGGCCTCGCGCTCCGCCTGCCCCACTTGTGGACCATCCCGACCCTGACCGACGAAGCGAACGAGGTGCTCCGCGGACTGGCTGTGGCCGAGGGCCGGCTCCTGCCGCTGACGAACGTCAACACCTACCTCGGCTCGTTCTACAACTATCTCCTCGCGACCGTCTTCCTCGCCGTTGGCCCGAGCATCTTCGCCGCCCGCGCGCTGGTCGCGCTCGCCGGCGCGCTGACCGTGCCGGCGACGTTCCTGCTCTTGCGCGAGCTCGGCGCCGGCCGTGGCCTGGCCGTCATCGGCACCGCCCTGCTGGCAACCTCCGGCACCCACATCGTGGTGAGCAGTCACGTGGCCTGGGCGCACTCGCTGACGCCACTGGCCTCGACGCTCGGTCTGTGGCTCCTGGCCCGCGCGCTGCACCGCGACAGATCCCGCCTGCTCGTCCTCGCCGGCCTTGCACTCGGCCTCGCCGTCCAGACCCACACCTCGGCCATCGCGCTCGTTCCGGGCGCCGCCGTGTACGCGGTCATACGTCGCCCTGCCTGGCTCCGCACGCCGTGGCCGTACCTCGCCGTACTGGCTTTCTTGGCAGTCAACGCGAACTTGATCGCCTTCACCGCGTTCTCCCGCGGCGAGTCGTTCGCCGAAGCCCAGGACCACGTCCGGAGCTACGCGCGGTCCGGCGCGACCGGGGCGGATCTCTACCGCGAGAACCTCGGCAAGCTCGGCCTGACCTTCGGACGGATGGTGGCCGGCGCCGTCGACGTGCGCGAGTCCGCCGCCGGCTACCTCGCCGATCCGACGATGTGGACCTACGCCGCGCTCTTGATGCTTGGCCTGGTCTGGGGCGCGACGCGCGGCTCAGCTCTGCCGCTGCTCGTCCTCGTCCCGTACGTCCTCGCCTTGCCGCTGGTCAACTCCAAGTTCGAGGTGATCCCGAACGGGCGTTTCCTCGCCCCGCTGCTCCCGGTGGCCTACGCGGCCGTCGCGATCGGCCTCGGCGCGCTGTTCGCCCTCGCTCGCCAGTGGCCGCGACCGCCGGTGCATCGTTGGGCGTTTCCCCTCGTCGCCGGCGCCCTCGTGCTCTGGCCGCTCTACCCGCTCGCCGTGCGCTACGAGCAGATGGCCGAGAGCGAGCGCACGAGCATCACGTTGATGGGCGCCCTGGCGACGTTGGAGGCCCGCCACAAGCCCGGCGAGTGGGTCGCCCTCGACCCGGACCTCGACAAGCTCTGGCTGGATGCCGGCGGCGACTACCTGGTCGCCTTCCGCTATCTCCTCACCATGCGGTCAATCCCCAACCAGGAGCTGGAGTTCCGCCGTCGCTCCGAACGGGGCAACCTCGATTCGTGCGACACCGGCCGGGTCGAGCTCCGCTGGGTCATGCCCGAGCGGTCGCCGGACGCCACCCGCCTGTTCGCGGACGACCCGGCCACGCCCGACGACGAGAGCCGCCGCCCGTACTGGCAGATCCGCACCGTCCAGCGCAGCGACCGCGCTCGGGATGCGCAGCGCGGCCAGTCCGACGAGTGGAGCGCGGTCGTCGCGACCTACGCGCCGCCGCTCTATGGCAGCTCCCGAGCCGTCGACCGGTGCGTGCCGCGCCGCCCGATCTGACCGGCCGGTCGCGGCGTTACCCGGCCGTCTTGAGCAGCGCCGCGACCCCGAAGCGCTCGGCCACCTGGCTGAGCTTCGTCCACGTGTTCTCCTCGATCGGGATGCCGTCGCGGCGGCGCTGCTGCTCGACGCGATGCTCCTTTTCGCCGGGGTA
>JALYGH010000744.1 GCA_030777205.1 Chloroflexota bacterium | reverse complement strand
AGCCGCGCCGTCATCGCCCGGCCTCCCCAAGGTCCCGCGCATCACCGCGGGACCCCAGGGTATCCCGGGCTCAGCACCCCTGGCAGCTACCCGGTCACCGGTCAGTCACCCACCGCGTAAGTCCTGTTACTTGAGTGGTGCCGGAGAGCTTCCGATGATTGGAGGGACGGCGGGTCGTCGCCTCGTATAATGCGCGGTATGGCCGAGAACATCCTGGTCTGTACCGCCTGGCCGTACGTCAACGGCTCGCTCCACGTCGGGCACCTCGCCGGCGTCTACGTGCCGGCCGACACCTTCGCCCGCTTCCAGCGCCTGCGCGGCAACGATGTCCTGATGGTGTCCGGCAGCGACGAGCACGGCACGCCGATCACCGTGCGCGCCGAGCAGGAGGGCGTCTCGCCGAGGGAGATCGCGGACCGCTACCACGAGGAGTTCCTCGGCTACTGGCGCGACCTCGGTATCAGCTACGACCTGTACACGCGGACCGGCACCGACGTCCACCGCCGTGTCGTCCAGGCCCAGTTCCTCGACCTGCTCGAGAAGAACTACCTCTTCAAGGAGACCGTCGAGGCGTTCTACGACGAGTCGGCGCGGCGCTTCCTGCCCGATCGCTACGTCGAGGGCACCTGCCCGAACTGCGGCTACGAGAAGGCGCGCGGCGACCAGTGCGACAACTGCGGGAAGCTGCTTGACCCGGTCCAGCTCATCAACCCGCGCAGCCGCTTCTCGGGCGAGACGCCGGTCATCCGCGAGACGACCCACTTCTTCTTCGACCTGCCGAAGTTGAACGAGCGGCTGATCGAGTGGGCGCGGCCGAAGACCTACTGGCGCCAGAACGCCTACCGCTTCACGATCAACTTCCTCGAAGGCGGCCTCCAGCCCCGCGCGATCACTCGCGACCTCGAGTGGGGGGTCCCGATCCCGCTCGAAGGGTTCGAGGACAAGCGGATCTACGTCTGGTTCGAGGCCGTCACCGGCTACCTCTCGGCGAGTGTCGACTGGGCCGAGCGTCAGGGCGACCCAGACGCCTGGCACCCCTGGTGGAAGGACGAGTCGGCCCGCCAGTACTACTTCATCGGCAAGGACAACATCCCGTTCCACACCGTGATCTGGCCGGCCATCCTGATGGCGCGCGGCGACACGATCCTGCCGTACGACGTCCCGTCGAACGAGTACATGAACTTCGGCGGCGCGAAGGCCTCCAAGAGCGCCGGCATCGGCACCACCGTCCCGGACCTGCTCCGCACGTTCGCGCCCGACCCGATCCGCTACTACCTGACGGCGAACGCGCCGGAGAACTCCGACACCGACTACTCGGCGGAGGAGCTGATCCGCCGCAACAACGACGAGCTGGTGGCAACCTGGGGCAATCTCGTGCATCGGACGCTGACGTTCACCCAGCGCTATTTCGACGGTCGGGTGCCGGGCGATGGCTCGACCGACTCGATCGTCGCCGAGCGGATCGAGCAGGCGTTCGCGACGGTGACCGCGAGCCTGGAGGCCGCCCGCTTCAAGGAGACGATCCGCGAGGTGATGGCGCTCGCCCAGTTCGGCAACCGCTACTTCGACGAGAAGGCGCCCTGGAAGCAGGTCAAGGAGGACCAGGAGGCGGCCGGGCAGATGATTGGCACGCTGATCAACCTGATCAACGCGCTGAAGGTGCTGTTCGCGCCGTTCCTGCCGTTCAGCTCGGCCCGCCTCCACGAGCTGCTCGGCTACACGGACAGCCTGGAGTCCCGCGGCTGGCGCGCCGAGTCCGTGCCCGCCAGCCAGGCTCTCCCGAAGCCGACGCCGCTCTTCACAAAGATCGAGACGGCGTAGCGCCGGCCACGTGCTCGCGGCCGATCGAGCGGAGGCGCGGTCAGCGCGGCGCGGGTTGCACCGGGCCGACTGGTTGCCCCGGCTCGCGACTCGTCACGTCCTGCTCGCGCTGATCCTGGTCGCGTACGTCTGCCTCGCGTTCGGTTACGCCCGGGCGACGCCCCGCTGGAACAACCCCGACGAGCCGGCCCACTTCAACTACGTCCGCCACGTCGCCCAGACCGGCCAGCTTCCCATCCTGGCGCCCGGCGACTGGGACGCCGAGCTGCTGGCCCGCCTGACGACCGAGCGGTTCCCGAACGACGACGAGATCGCCGGCATCCGCTACGAGGGCCACCAGCCCCCCCTCTACTACCTGCTCGGCGCGGCAGTCAACCGGCTGTCGTGGGACCTGCTGCTCGAGCGCCAGGTGCTCGCGCTCAGGGCGCTGTCGATCCTGCTCGGAGTGGTCACCGTCGTCGCCGCGTTCGTCGTCGGGCGGGAGGTTGCGCCGAACCGCCCCGAGCTGGCGCTCCTCGGTGGCGCGACGGTGGCGTTCGTCCCGATGCACACCGCCATCTCGGCCGCGATCAACAACGACAGCTTGGCGAACGCGCTCGCCGGCGTCACGCTGGCCACGCTGCTGGTCGGCTGGCGGCGCGGGTTCGGGGTGCGCGGCGCCGTGGCGCTCGGCGTCCTGCTCGGCCTGGTGCTGCTGACCAAGCTGACGGCCTACGTCTACGTCCCACTCGGGCTCGCCACGCTCTTCCTGCGCGAGCGCCGGCCGGGGCCCCCACTCGGAGAGGTCTTCTCCCGTGCGGCGCGGCTCACCCTGCTCGCCGGTGGCGTCGCCCTGCTGATCGCCTCCTGGTGGTTCGTTCGGAACGTGTCGGTGTACGGGCTGGCCGACCCGCTCGGGCTGGCTCGCCATGACGCCGTCGTCGTCGGCCAGCCGCGCTGGCAGGCGCTCGACCTGGCGTCGCTGGACTTCTTCTATCGCGTCCTCTTCCGCAGCTTCTGGGGGATGTTTGGCTGGATGGGGGTCGTCCTTCCCGACCGCGTCTATCTGCTGTACCTTGGGTTGACCCTGCTCGCCATCCTCGGCCTCCTGCTGCCGTGGCTGCGCGTCGCTAGCCGTGCCATAGGTGACCTTTTCAAGAGGCGAGGTGACGATGCTGGCCGGGGGCCGGTAGCCCTGCGCGCTCCCTGGCTGATATGGACCCCGATCCTCCTCGTCTTCGCCGCGGTCGCCTACTACAACCTGACGTTCATCCAGCCGCAGGGGCGCTACCTGTTCCCCGCGCTCGTTCCGCTCGCGGTTGTCCTGGCTACCGGCTGGTGGCGCCTGGCGGCGACGGCTCGGTCCGTGTCCCGGCTGGGCGCGGTCCCGTCCGCGCTCCTGGCGGCGGTGCTCGGCTGGTCGTTTGGCGAGGCGCACGGGGCGCTTCTCACGCTCGGGCCTTGGTCGGGCAAAATTCTCCTGGCGACGGCCCTGCTTGCCGGGCTAGCTGTGCTGGCCGCCCCACGCGGCTGGCGGGCAGCGGCTGTCGTCCCGCTCATCGGCCTCACGGGACTTGCGCTCGGCCTGCTCGACTACGCGGTGCTGGTGCGCTTCGTCGCGCCGACCTTCGCAATCCGCTGAGCCGGATGTTCGGGTTGGCGTCTCCGACGCGGCGCTCGTGCCAGCCCGATCATTCCAGGGGATACCGGCGGCCTCTGGTATACTCCGCGCCCAACTGGCGCAGACGATTTCCTCATGCCGCGAACCGGCGATGCCGCACCCGATTCCGCGGTCGTCGAGGCCGTACCTGGCGAGGAATGCCGCCCAACACAGTCCACCCGCCGCTGACGACGTCTCGGTCGTCGCCAGTCGCGGCAGTCGGGAGAATCGCGATGCCAATGGACGTAGCCGTACGAGTCGAGCGGGCGTCGCTGACGAGCGTCCGGACTCCCCTGCTCGTCGTCAACCTGTTCGAGGGCATGGCCGAGCCGGGCGGCGTGACGGCGGCCGTCGACGAGGCGCTGGGCGGCCTGATCGGGCGCCTGATCGCGGATGGCGAGATCCGCGGCAATCTCGGCGAGGTCACGGTCATCCATAACCAGGGCGATCGCGCCCGGCTTGCCGCCGACCGGGTCGCCGTCGTCGGCCTCGGCAAGCGCGACGAGCTCGACCTCGAAGCGCTCCGCGTCGCGGCCGGCACGGCCGCCCGCAAGGCGCGCGACCTCCGCCTGCCGCGCTTCGCGACCGTCGTCCACGGGGGCGGGGCCGGTGGGCTCGACACCCGCCTCGCCGCGCGGACCGTCGTCGAGGCGAGCCTGCTGGCGCTCTACGCCTACGACCGCTTCAAGAGCCCGCCGGAGCAGCCCCCGACGAAGGTCGGCGAGGTCGTCCTCGTCGAGCGCGACGAGGACCGCGCCGAGCTGATCGACCAGGCTGCCCGCGAGGCCCGGCGCGTCGCGGACGCGGTCGCGCTCGCCCGCGACCTCTCTCAGGCGCCCGGCAACGTGATGACGCCGACGGCCCTGGCCGACGAGGCGAAGGCGATGGCCGAGTCGCGCGGCCTGGCCTGCGAGGTGTGGGGCAAGGAGGAGCTGCGCGAGCGCGGGATGAACGCGATCCTCGCCGTCAACTCCGGCAGCGTCCAGGAGCCGCGCTTCGTGACGCTCCGCTACGACAGCGGCGACGAGCGGGCCCGGACCCTGGCGGTCGTCGGCAAGGGGATCACGTTCGACAGCGGCGGCATCTCGATCAAGCCGGCCGAGCACATGGAGAACATGAAGCACGACATGTCCGGCGCCGCCGCCGTCGTCGGCTTTCTCCAGCTTGCGGCCGACCTGAAGCTGCCGGTCAACGTGATCGGCATCTTCGCCGCGACCGAGAACCTGCCGAGTGGCTCGGCCTACAAACCGGGCGACGTCATCAAGACCTACAACGGCACGCAGATCGAGATCAACAACACCGATGCCGAAGGCCGCGTGATCCTGTCCGACGCGCTCGCCTACGCGGTCGAGCAGAACCCCGACGCGATCGTCGACCTGGCGACGCTGACCGGCGCCTGCGTAGTCGCGCTCGGCTACCACGCCAGCGGCGCGATGGGGAACGACGAGTCCCTCCTCGCGCTGATGAAGGCGTGCGGCGACACATCCGGCGAGCGCGTCTGGCCGCTGCCGCTCTGGAAGGACCACAAGAAGGACGTCGAGAGCGCCATTGCCGACATCAAGAATTCGGCCGGCCGGGCCGGCGGCGCGCTGACCGCCGGCGCCTTCCTCGAGCGCTTCGTCGGCGGGCGGCCGTGGGTCCACCTCGACATCGCCGGGACGGCGTACACCGAGAGCTGGGCGCGCGTCCCGCCTTACCTGACGCCCCAGTGCGCGACGGGCGTCGGCGTCCGCCTGCTCCTCGAGTTCGCGCGCCGCTGGGGCGGCTGACAGGATCTCCTGATTCGGCCAGGTCGAGGTGTCCTCGGTGAGCGTCGTCCCGAGTAGCCCGCCCGGGACGGCGCCCGCGAGTGGCAGGCTGCACGGATCGACGTCGACGGAGCCGACGGGTCGCTCGGCATGGCCATCGTTCGGCGCCTCGAGCCGGCCGCTCGCGACGATCGGGCGACGATTCGCCGTCCCGCTGCTGTTCGCCGCGCTCGCCCTGGCGTTCGTCGGGTCGGCGCTGCTGCCTGGTCGGGCGCTGCTCCCGATCGACAACCTCTTCCAGTTCCCTCCCTGGCGCGCCTACGCCGACGACTTCGGGGTGGAGATCCCGCACAACCCGCTGATCTCCGACGCGATCCTCCAGAACTACTCCTGGAAGTGGCTGGCGCGCGAGAGCCTGGCGCGCGGCGAGCTGCCGCTCTGGAACCCGTACATCCTGAGCGGCCAGCCGTTCATGGCGGCCGGCCAGAACGGCGCCCTCTACCCGCTCGGGATTCTCTTCTACGTCCTGCCGCTCGCCTCGGCCTACGGCTGGTTCATCGCGCTCCATCTCTGGCTCGGCGCGCTGTTCGCCTACCTGTTCGCCCGCACGCTTGGGGCGAACCCCCTCGGCGGCGTCGTCGCCGGGGTGACGTTCGGGTTCAGCGGCTACCTCGTCGTCAAGATCCTCTGGCCGATGGTGGTTAGCACGGCCATTTGGTTGCCGGCCCTGCTCACAATCGTCGAGCTGATCGTGCGGCAATCGGCCGGCGCTCCATGGCCCGCCCGTCGGGTGCCGCTGCCGCTGCTGGTCGCGCTCGGGGCGCTCGTCGTCGGCCTCCAGTTCCTGGCCGGCCACCTGGAGATGAGCCTGTACCTGCTGCTGACGGCCGGCCTGTACACGGCCCTGCGCCTCGTCGGCCGGCTGCGCGCGGTCGGGCTCTGGCGGACGTTCGTCGCGGGACTGGCGGCGCTGATGGCCGTCGCACTCGGGACCGGGCTCGCCGCGATCCTGCTCGTGCCATTCTCCGAGGTGATCGGCGCCAACGTCCGCACCGGCTGGTCGGACTACGAGGAGACGGTCGGCTACGCCCTGCCTCGCGAGCGCGCGATCGCCTGGCTGATGCCCGACTACTTCGGCAACCCCACTCACCACACCTACGTCGACGTCTTCGGTGGCGAGACCCGCCCCGTCGAGCACCAGCGCCCCAACGGCGAGCTTCGGACCGATACCGAGTGGGGCGGCCACAACTACGTCGAGGGGACGGCGTACGTCGGCGTCCTGCCCCTGCTGCTCGCGCTCGTGGCCCTCGCCCGCCGACCGACCGGCGGCGCGGCGGCGCTCGGCCTCGTCGCCGTGATCTCGGTGCTGTTCGCGTTCGGGACGCCCCTGTACGCCGTGCTGTTCTACGG
>JALYGH010000743.1 GCA_030777205.1 Chloroflexota bacterium | reverse complement strand
CCTCGCAGCAGGCCCTTCGTGAGCGGTACTGTGAGCGCGATGGCGAGTGGGCGCGCCGCATCGCAGCGCGGCGGGGGTTGGGTGAGGAGCAACAGGCCGACCTGCGGCGCGTCGAGGACGCGGCGTTCGGGCTGCGGTGGCTGGAGCTCGCGCACGGACGGCGGTTCGACCTGCGCGGGTCGCCGGTGCCGCAGGTCCCGCTCGCGCTCCTCGACGGGGAGACAGGCGACGGGCGGGCCGCCACGTGAGAGGATTCGATGATGACTGAGCAGCGCGATCGGGCAGGCCATCGCGACGCGGGCGGACGGGCGCCGCGGTCCTTCGGCTGGCGTATGCGTGCCGAGCAGGCGTACGGCGAACTGTCCCCCGCGCGGTCGTGGACGCTGTCGGCGTCGGAGATCGGCGCCTACGCCTTCTGCCCGCAGGCGTGGTTCCTCCAGCGTTGCCGCCTGCCGGTGTCGGATGAGACCGAGGCCCGCCGCCGAGCCGGCAGCCAGGCGCACCGGGCGATCGGGCGGCAGACGGACCTCGTGCGGGTGGCGGGCGCACTGCGGACCATCCTGCTGCTCGCCATCGGCGTCCTGCTGGTCCTGCTGGTGGCGCTCGTGCTCAGGGGGCTCGGATGAGTGCCGAGCTACTCCTGCTCTGCCTGGTGCTCGCCGTGGCAGCCTACGTCGTGCTGGCCTGTTGGACACGGAACCGCCGCAGTGCGCTCGGCATCACCGACGGCGTGGTCGTCTCGGCCGACGATTCGCTCATCCGCGCGCCGACGCTGCGCTCCGCGCGCCTGGGGCTGGTCGGCCGCTGCGACCATCTGCTGCGGGTGGGCGGGGCATACGTGCCGGTGGAGCAGAAGCCGAGCGCGCGGCGCCTCCAGCAGTCGCACATCCTCCAGGTCGGCGCGCTGTGTCTGCTGGTCCAGGAGGTCTACGGCGTCCGCCCGCCCTATGGCGTCGTGGTGCTGGCCGACGGCTCGCAGGAGCGCGTCACCTTCTCGGAGGAGCTCGAGCGCGGGGTGGTGCGGACGATGGCCGAGATGCGGTGCATCCTCGCGACCGGCGAGCCGCCCGGCCCGCGGTGGGCGGGGGCGAAGTGTGTGGCCTGCGGCTACCACCCGGTGTGCTGGGACGGCGCGGACGCAGGTCTCGCTGGCGAGCATGCTCGCGAGGCGCCGGGATGAGCCACCGCATTACGCAGCAGTCGCTCATGGCCCTGTGGGCCGCCACCGGCGATGAAAACGGACGCCCGGAGGGCTATTTACAGACCAGTCTCATTGTCGGAAAGGATCCCGGTGGGGGTGCCAACCGTGATGAATGATACTCGAACGACCGGAGCCGCGTTTTGCGATTCCTATCGAATAGCCTTCGCGCGGACGCGGCAGCCATCCCGATCACTTAGTCGCTATCCCAGACCGGCATGAGGCATGCGCCACCTGCGTCGGAGGTGCCGCGATGAGCAGGCCGAAGAAGGAGCGGACGCTGCTGCCGCCGATCTGGGAGGCGCCGGACGAGCTGTGGGCGATGATCGCGCTGATCCTGACCGAGCACACCCGCCGAAGCGCGGGCCGCAGCGGATCGACCGGCGCGCGGCGCTGAATGCCATCATCTTCCGGCTGCCAATGGAACCGTCTCCCGAAGGAGTACCCGGACGACAGCTCGGTCCACCGCACGTTCCCGCGGTGGGTTGGCCTGCGGATCTTCGACCGCATCTGGGACGCCTCGTAGCGGCGGCGGGCACGAAGGGACAGGCCGTGTCGACCCAATCGATGCCGCTATTTGTCTTCCCGGGCGAGTTGGTTGCGTTGCTCGTGGAGCGGTGCGAGCGCCTCGGCTTGGTTGCCACGGTCTACGAGCCGCCGCTCACACGTGACTGCCACGGGTGGACCGGCGATCTACGACTGTCCCCAGCGGACTGGCGACGGCACGTCGCCGGGCAGCGGCGCATCATGCTCCATCCGTCATCGGATGGTCCGACGCCAGCCTGGGGCGAGGTCGTGACCGCCTCGGTTGGGTCGACGTGACCGTCGGCAACCTGCGCACCGAGGCGAGTGCTCGCACCCTGGAACTGAGCCAGATCGGTGCAAAGTCCAACTATCTCGAAGACGGCGCCCTCCGGGAGGACCGACGGTCACTCCAACTCTTCCGAGGGATTACCCGACCGCTCAAGGCGGCGCTGAGGCGCCCAATGCGGGTGCGGAACATCGTGCACGGCGGAGAAGGGGTCTATGACATCTACTATTCCGACAGTTCCGCGACATTCTACTACGACGGTGGCGAACTGACGCAGCCGGGCGTTGCCAACACCCGTTTCAGCCCCGCCACCGACGCCCGAGCACCAGTCTGAGATGGTTACTACGTGAGCATCCGCGACACCTGGCTGGAGGCCGACCCATCGAGGCTCTGCGGGTATGCTTGACGCATGGCAGCATTGGTGAGCCTTGCGGACATGATTGAGCAATCGGAACAGGGCGCGCGGCCGGTGGGAGGCCCCGGATGCGCGTGATGATCGTCGGGGCGGGAAGCATCGCCAACCGTCACGCCGCCGCCTGTCGCGTGCTGGGGGCCGATCTCGTCGCGATCTGCGACGTTCGACGCGCCGCGGCCGACGCCCTGGCCGACCGCTTCGGCGTGTCGGACCGCTACACGGATCTCGACGCCGTCCTGGCGGACGGGCAGACCGACGTGGCCATCGTCGCCACCTGGGGCGCCGGCCACGCCGCGACGGTCGATCGGCTGGCCCGCTCCGGGCGCGTGCGCGCCATCCTCTGCGAGAAGCCGATCGCGATGGACGCTGCCCAGGCCGAGGGGATGGCTCGCGTCGCCGCAGACCACGGCGTCCTGCTGGCCGAGGCGTTCCGGCTCCGCCACCAGCCGATCCACCACCGCGCCATCGAGATCATCCGGTCCGGGCGCATCGGCGAGGTGGTGCACGTGCGCAACGCCATGATGTCGCGGACCCCGCCTGAGGACCGTGACCCGGCCCGCAACTGGCGCTTCAACAAGGGCGTGGGCGGCGGGGTGATCTACGATATCGGCTGCTACTGCATCAACCAGCTCCGCTGGGCAATGGGCGCCGAACCGGCCACGGTGTACGCGCGCGGGCGCTGGGGTCCGACCGGCGTGGATGAGCACGTCGTCGCCCAGGCCACCTTCGCGGACGGTCGCACGGCCGAATGGTGCGTCTCCTGGCAGGCCGGGCCCGCCCATGTGGCGGAGGTTTTGGGGACGCAGGGATCCGTGCGTATCGAGAATGCCTGGGGCGATGGTCCGCGCACGGCGACGGTGCTGGAAATCGTCGATGCGAAGCGGAACCGGGAGGTGGAGGAGTTCCCGCCCCTCGACCAATTCGTGCTCCAGCTTGCCCACATGCGTGACTGCCTGGAGCACGGCACGCCACACCGCCTGCCGCCTACCGATAGCATCGCCCAGATGCGGGTCATCGATGCGGTCTACGCGTCGCTCCACTCCGGCGGCCCGGTCGACATTGGAGACCGGGCCGACGCGGGGACCGCCCGGGCTGATCACGACTGAGAATCCCGCGCCTGGATCGCAAGGGCCTACCCCGTGCGACGGTCGCGCGCGAGCTCGCGGCGCATCTGACGGCCGCTGACGCGAGGTGACGCAACAAGGAGAGGACGGACGAGCATGCAGATCGGACTAATGATGCGGAGCGGCAACAACGGTGGATCGGGGGCGATCAGCGCGCACCGCTGGACCGAGCTTCGCGAGATGGCCCTCCTGGCGGAAGAGATCGGCGTCGACACTCTGGGCGCGCCCGACCACCTGCTGTTCCGCAACGCGCCCCCGACCGCGTCCCTGCCGGAGGGCGAGACGCGCGGCGTCTGGGAGTGCTTCACGCTGCTCACCGCCCTGGCGGCGATCACGACCCGCGTGACCCTGCTGCCGCTCGTTGCCTGCACAAGCTTTCGCAACCCGGCCCTGCTGGCGAAGATCGCCGACTCGCTGGACGAGGTGAGCGGGGGACGCGTCCTGCTCGGCCTCGGTGCGGGCTGGCACGAGCCGGAGTACGCGGCGTACGGCTACCCCTACGACCGGCGGGTCAGCCGCTTCGAGGAGGCGCTCCAGATCATCGTCCCGATGCTGAGGGGCGAATCGGTGACCTTCTCGGGGCAGTACTACCAGGTCAACGACGCGACGCTCGTCCCGCACGGGCCCCGGCCGGCCGGCCCGCCGATCTGGATCGGCGCTCGCCGCCCCCGGATGCTGGGCTTGGTCGCGAAGTATGCCGACGCTTACAACACCGACATGCTGCTGAACGTGGACGACACGAAGGCGGCGGAGGAGCTGTTCGCCATCGTGGAGGACGCCTGTCGCGAGGCCGGCCGTGATCCGGCGACGCTCAGGCGGACGTCCGGCTGCTCGCTCGG
This sequence comes from Chloroflexota bacterium, assembly GCA_030777205.1. Lineage (GTDB taxonomy): Bacteria > Chloroflexota > UBA6077 > UBA6077 > JACCZL01 > JALYGH01. Next base: position 1,974 of record JALYGH010000743.1, on the reverse strand, counting down.
CCTCGAGGGCTTCCGAGATGTGCCGGCCGGACCGCCGGGCGTGATCCTCCACGGCTCGGATGACCACATCGTCGACAAGCTGGCGGCGTACGCCGCCATCGGCATCGACCACTTCACCTTCTGGCTCCATCCGTGGACGCTGAAATCGGTCGAGCGACTTGCGCCCATCGTCGAGGCTGCCCATAGGATGTAAGCAGCGGGCGACAACCCGTGGGGCAGCGACGGACACTGCGCTACTGTATGTGTCGCGAACCGGGCACGGTCACGTCGCCGGCCGAGTGGTCGCGCCTTCGCCACCATCCCTCTCCATTCAGTGTCCCGACACCCCCAGCCAGGATAATGCGGGCATCTTCGACTGGTCGGCTCGGTTCGGTCGGGCGCCGGGACCTACCCGCACCGGCCGGGGGCTATACTCGCCCGGCCCCGTCGTAGGGGCACACGACGCGCCGAGGTGGGGACATGGCCGAGCGGCGGGTGCGGTTCGGGATCAAGGTGGCGCAGATGACCGTCACCTACGAGGGCATCCGCGACGCCCGGCTGGAGGCCGACCGCCTCGGCTTCGACACCGCCTGGGCCCACGACCATCTGTTGAACCAGAGGTGATCAACCGGTGTCCTGAAGCGCCCGAGAGTCCCGACCCTGTCTAAGGTCGGGCATACGTGATCGCTCGGGTTCAGCAGGTGATCACCTGGAACGCCCTTGAATACTGCACGAAGCCCAACGCTTCCTCGTAACACTGACGATAATGCCCGGCCTGCCTGACGGCACCTCGCAGTATCTGGTCCGGTAACGCGCCTGCTCCCGATCTTTGGAACCCGGGTCGCGGTCCTGGCCAGATCGGTGGGCAGGGGCCTTGGGTCCGGGTATGGGCGCGCTACGCAAATGAGCCTTGGCCGTCGACCGCAGGGCCTGCACCGCGCATTCTCAAGCAACGGTGGTGATCAGGTTCCGCGCCCGTGACGCGTCCTGCCTCGACGCCCATTCGCCCGAGACGAGCCGGTCGCACGAGTGAAGGCCGCTCCAACGTGGAGCGGCCTTCGGTGTGGCTGCTGTGGCGCGTAGCGAGGATAGCGTCCTACCTGTCGCGCGCGCGCTCCTGTCGGTCATCGACCGCGTAGGTGCCCACCTTCGCACCCCCGCGGCGATCGAAAACCTCGCGCGCTTGCCCCGCCTGCGTCGCGTCGGCGGCGCTGATGGTCAACAGGACGCTGCCTTGGCGGACGTGCTCCTGGTAGTCGCGGGCATCCTCCTCGGGTACCCCGGCCCCGGCCAGGGCGCCGATCAGGCCGCCTGCCAAGGCGCCGACGGCGGCTCCGCCCAGGGTGGTCGCGAGCGCCCCTGCCGCAACGACGGGGCCGATTCCGGGGATCGCCAGCGCCCCGATGCCGACGAGCCAGCCCAAGGCACCACCGCCGAGGCCGCCCAGGAGCGCCCCTGTTCCGGCGCCCGTCGTCTCGGCGCCCTCCATGTCGGAACTCTCGACCATCGAGCGGGTCGGGCCGGTGTCCTTCGCCACCACCGAGACCTGCTCCGGCGAGAACCCGGCCGCCTTGAGATCGTTGAGCGCCTGCTCGGCGTGATTGGCGCCGTCGAACAGGCCGGTCACCGTGTGGCGTCCGGTAGCCATGCTCGTGCGCACGGGTTCGTTGATTGCCATGCTGTTCCCTCTTTCCTGTCGCGCTTAGCGACGTGTCCGCTCGGAGGCGTCGCGGATGTCCTTGCGCAGGTGCTCCCAGGACTCCGCGTCCCCCGCCTCGTGCGCGGTCTCGGCCCGGCGCACGCCGGGCCGCGTGGTCTCGAGGGTGCGGTCGGACGTCGCCTCGTCCATGCGCGGTGCGCCGGATCGCTGCGTGACGGCCGGGCCATCCTCGTCGTAGTCCTCGTCGACCGTGACCCGCTCGCGGCGGACGGTGTCGCCGACGGTCTCCCGCTCGGTGACCCGCTCGCGGTCGATCACGACCTCGCCGGTGACCA
>JALYGH010000742.1 GCA_030777205.1 Chloroflexota bacterium | reverse complement strand
GGACGAAGTCGTGCTGGTCACCGGGTCGCTGTTCGTCGTCGGCGAGGCGATCGAGGCGGTCGGTGCGGGGAGGCCGACGGGCGGGGCGGCCGGATGACGAGGATCCTGTACGTCGACTGCTTCAGCGGCGTCAGCGGCGACATGCTGCTCGGCGCCCTCCTCGATGCCGGGCTGCCATTCGACGAACTCCGAGCCGAGCTCGGCAAGCTGCCGCTGGCCGGCTACCGCCTGGAGGTCCGCCCGAAGCAGTCGCACGGCATCGGCGGCACCAAGCTCGACGTGCTGGTCGACGAGGCGGTCCAGCCCGAGCGCCACCTCGCCGACATCCTGGCCCTGCTCGACGCGAGCCAGCTGGACGCGAAGGTGCGCGCCACGGCGGCCGGTGTGTTCCGGCGGCTGGCCGTTGCCGAGGCGAAGATCCACGCCACCAGCGTCGACGAGGTCCACTTCCACGAGGTCGGCGGCGTCGACTCGATCGTCGACATTGTCGGCGCCGCGATGGGGCTGCGCGCGCTCGGGGTCGAGCAGGTCTACGCGTCCAGCCTGCCGCTGCCGGGCGGGACGATCCGAAGCCGCCACGGCTTGCTACCCGCCCCGGCCCCCGCGACCCTGGAGATCCTGGCCGGCGTCGGCGCCCCGACTCGCCCCGCCCCGGTCGAGGGCGAGCTGGTCACCCCGACCGGCGCCGCCATCCTGGCCGAGGTGGCCCGGTTCGAGCAGCCGCGGATGCGAGTGCGGCGCGTCGGCTACGGCTACGGGACGAAGGAGCTGCCCTGGCCGAACGCAGTGCGGGTCTGGCTCGGCGAGGCGTACACGCCCGCGGTGCCCCCGCCGCGACTCGATTCGGCCCCGGGGACAGACACCCACGGAGACCACTCGCATCCGCACGAGCATCTCCACCGGCAGGGGCACGTCGATTCTCCATCGTCCCAGCCAGCATCGTCACCAGGCGACGATGCTGGTGCCCCCCCTGCGTTCCCCCCAACCCGGAGTGGGACACGGGGGGCCCCGTCCGCCGAGGGCAACGTTCTTGCAGGACTCGAGCCTGGCGCGGCACCCCCCGGCCTGCTCCGCGACGAGGTGGTCGTGCTCGAGACGAACCTCGACGACGCGAGCCCGGAGCTGCTCGGCTACACGCTGGAGCGGCTGTTCGAGGCCGGCGCACTTGATGTCTACTTCACGCCGATCCAGATGAAAAAGAACCGCCCGGGCACCCTGCTCGGGGTCATCGCGCCGCCCGCGCGCGCCGGCGAGCTTGCCGGGCTGGTCCTCGCCGAGACGACGACGCTCGGCGTGCGGATGCACCGCGCGAGCCGCCTGATCGCCGAGCGCCGCCGCGTCACCGTCGAGACGCCGTTCGGCCCGGTGCGGGTCAAGCAGAAGCTCCTCGACGGTCGGACGATCGGCGCACCGGAGTACGAGGACTGCGCGCGCCTTGCCCGCCAGCGCGGCGTCCCCCTCGCCGAGGTCTACCGCGCCGCGACGGTGGCTGCTGACATTGGCCAGTGATCGAGTACCGACCAATCGGGGTTGACATGGCCCTCGGAGGGAACCGCTCCGATGCGCATGTCTGACGGCTAGCGGGGTACCGGGCTCCCGGCCGGGGCGCCCGGATCGGGGATGACCAGCCGCTCGCCGATCCGAAGGATGCGGTTCCGGTCCGTGAAGCCGTTCGCCTGCATGATCCCCTCGACCGTCACACCGTACCGCTGGGCGATCTTGTTGAGCGTGTCGCCGCCCTCGACCACATGGATCCGGCCGCCTGGCGGGGAGCCCGGGCCCGGCTGCTCCACCGCCGGTGACGGGGACGGCACGACGACCGGTGGCGGGTTGCCCTGGGCGGGTGGCTGGAGCGTCGGGACCGCGGTCGGCGCCGGTGCCGGCGTCGACGTCGGCGCCGAGCTGCCGCCGAGCGCCCAGTTGAGCGCGGAGAAGAGTGCGACCACCAGGATCAGCAGGACGGCCGCCAGGATCAGCGTATAGGTACTGCGCGCGGCGCTGTCGGCCCGGCGAGGAGCGCGACCGCGGCGGTCGCCCGCGCGTGGC
>JALYGH010000741.1 GCA_030777205.1 Chloroflexota bacterium | reverse complement strand
GATCAAGGCCGACAGGAACGACGAGATCACCGCCCCGACCAGCGTCTCCCGATTCTCGATCCAGGCGGTCACCACGTCGCCCGGCGCCGGCAGCAAGTAGCGCGGGACGTTGAAGGCGGTGCAGACGATCTGCCAGGCGGCGATCACGACCGCGAAGACCAGGGCCGGGGGCCCCGCCGCGCTCAAGAAGCTCGCGGCCCGGCCCGGCTCCGATCGAGCTAGGCGCGGAGCCCGGGTCGGCACGGTCGACGTCGGGGCCGGGGCGGTGGTCCGGGGCTCGAGTGTGGTAGCCAGGTCAGTCCTCCTCGCTCGAACCGGCCGCCCCCTCGAGCAGGCCGACCACTTGCCCGACGAGCCGGCTGTACTCGGCCGACGTGCGCACCTCGGGTACGCGCGGGTACGGTAGGTCCACCGGGACGTCGGCGACGATCCGGCCGGGCCGCCGGCTCATGACCAGGATCCTACTCGAGAGGAAGGCCGCCTCGAACACGTTGTGCGTCACGAACACCACGGTCCAGTCGGCCAGGGCGCATAGCCGCAGCAGCTCGCCGTTCAGCCGCTGGCGGGTGATCTCGTCCAGCGCGCCGAACGGCTCGTCCATCAGCAGCACTCGCGGATGCGCCGCCAGGGCTCGGGCCAGCGAGACGCGCATCCGCATGCCCCCGGACAGCTCGCGCGGGTAGGCGTCCGCCACCTCCGCCAGCCCGACCGTCGCCAGCGCGTCGCCGCACGTCTTCCGCCGCTGGCTCTTCGAGACGCCGCGCAGCTCGAGCGGCAGCTCGACGTTGCCGATCACGTCGCGCCACGGCATTAGCGTCGCGTCCTGGAACACGAACGCCAGGTCGGAGCGCTCCTGGCGGGCCTGACGGGGCGGGAGGCCCTCGAACAGGATGTCGCCCGAGGTGATCGCGCCGAGGCCGGCGATCATCCGCAGGATGGTCGACTTGCCGCAGCCGGACGGCCCGACCAGCGACACGAACTCGCCCTCGGACACGTCGAAGGAGATGTCCTCCAGGGCCATCGTGCCGTTCGCGTACTCCTTGCCGACGCGGTCGACGACGATGAGCGGCGTGTTATCAGTCGGGACACGCGCCCCGTCGCTCGCTCCGGTCGATTGTGCAACCGCCACCCGCTGCTCCAGACTACGTTCGATCCGCGCCCGAGACGACCCCTAGGCGCGGCATGAACAGTGGGACGACGCTGGCCCGGCTACACCTGGCAGTATACCGAGCCAGTCGTTCCGCCAGCCCATTTCACTCGCATAACAAACGGTGGCGGCGTTCATGCAGGCTGCACAAGTCACGCCACCGCCGCCACGAACGTCGCAGGTCAGTCGAGGACGGCCGTCGCCTCGATCTCGACGAGGTAATCGGGGGAGGCGAGCCCCGAGATGACGACGAGGGTGCTGGCCGGCCCCGTTGTCCCGAAGAAGCGGTCCCGCGCGTGGCCGACGAGCGGGCGGTTGGCGAGGTCGGTGATGTACGTCGTGATTCGCGCGACGTGCTCCGGGCCGGCGCCGAAGTGCCGTAGGATCGTCTCGATGTTCCGGAAGCACTGCTCGGCCTGTTGGCCGGCGTCGCCGGCGCCGACGAGGTTGCCGCCGGCGTCGACCGGGATCTGGCCGGAGAGGTACAGGACGTTGCCGACGCGCGCGACGTGCGAGTAGTTAGCCTGGGGAGTGTGCACGCCGGGGGGATTGAGCCGCTCACGCTCCACGGGGTCACCTCGGAGAGTTATCGGGGTGGCGCCGGCCGCAGGATACGCGCCGGGCGTCGCGCCGGCAAGGGCGCACGGGACGACGCGGGGCCACGCGCCGAAGAGCTTGGGACGTGGTCGTCCCACCGGATGGGCTCACGCTCCCGCGGCCGCGGTGCGCACTTCCAGCCAGGCGGGACGGAAGCCGGCCGCCAGCGCCGCCCGGAACGATCGGAGGTTGGCCGGGGTGACGGCGTACCATGGGACGCGCCCGGCGGCGAGGACGTGCTGCGCCACGGCGGCGACCAGCACCCGACCGAGCCCCCGTCCGCGCGCTTCGGCTGCCACGTCGACCCCGATCTGCCAGAGCCGCCGGGCCTCGGCGGTCGCGGCGGCCAGGCCGACGACGCGGCCCTCGCCGTAGGCGACCGCCAGCACGGTCGTCGACACCGACCCGTTCACCTGGTCGCCGTCGATGGCATTCGGCCAGGCCGGCCCGACAG
>JALYGH010000740.1 GCA_030777205.1 Chloroflexota bacterium | reverse complement strand
TGGGACGGCCGGCTCGACGGGCGGATCCGGGCCTGGGTGCGCGAGCGTGGCCTCGCGCGGTCGGCCGCCCGGGGTGACGCGATTCGCTGAGCCTGGGGCGAGCCGGAAGGCCGGCCGCCGCGACGCGCCGGCGAACGGCATCCGCCTGTTCCGGAAGCCATGAACACCGGGCCGCCCCATTTGGAGGCCGTCGACGCCAGGGCTGCCCGATCGGCGCGGCGCGCCAGCAGACGCCGCACCTCCCCGGCTGGTACAACGGCGGGTAATCCGCCGGGGCCCGCTGAGTGGCGGGCAGCCGGCCCTCGGGAGCCCAGACCGCCATGGCCAGCCCGACGCTCAAGATCGAGAACGCCCGCTTCGTCCTCACCCTCGACGCCGACCGCCGGATCATCCGCGACGGCTCGATCCTGATCCAAGGCGACCGGATCGCCCGCGTCGGCAAGGCGGCCGAGCTGGCCGGCGTGGGCGCCGACCGAGTAATCGACGCCCGCGACTTCGTCGTCACCCCGGGCCTGTTCAACGGCCACATGCACATCAGCTACGCCCACGCCGTGCGGGGCATCTTCCCCGACGACGTCCAGGGGCGGCTCACGTACGTCTTCCAGCTCCAGTCGGTCATGACGGAGGAGGAGGAGTACTGGACGACCCTGCTCGGCATCCTCGAGCTGGTGAGGAACGGGACGACCTGCTTCGTCGACCCCGGCAGCACCAAGTACCCCGACGCCTGCCTCCAAGCGTACGCCGACTCCGGCATCCGCGTCGTGCTCGGCGAGGGGGTCACCGACCGCGAGTTCCCCCAGAAGCTGCCGCGCTACTCGACCGACGAGGCGGTGGCCAAGACGGCCGCGTTCATGGAGAAATGGGACGGCCGGCTCGACGGGCGGATCCGGGCCTGGGCGATGCCGTTCTCGCCGGACGCCTGCAGCGCCGAGCTGCTCCGGGGCGTCAAGCGCGTCGCCGACGAGCGCGGCACGTGGATGACGTTCCACCACAGCAGCGGTGACGGTGACCGCGAGCGGTACCGCCGCGAGCACGGCACGACGCCGACCGAGTACCTCGAGGGGCTCGGCGTGCTCGGCGGGAACGTGCTGATCGCCCACGCCCTCGGGGTCGACGAGGCCGAGATTGCGAGCATCGCGCGGACCGGGACGAGCGTCGTGATGTGCCCGACGACCGGGATGAAGGAGGCGAAAGGGCTCCATCAGGTCGGGCGGATGCCGGAGCTGCTGGCGGCCGGGGTGAACGTGACGCTCGGCAGCGACTCGGCGAACAGCTCCAATCACCTGGACACGGTGCGCTCGATGTACGCGGCGGCCGTCCAGTACAAGGACGCCCGCCAGGACCTGCGCCAGGTGCCGGCCGAGACGGCGCTCGAAATGGGGACGCTGTTCGGGGCGCGGGCGTTCGGCCTCGGGGACGAGCTGGGCTCGATCGAGGCGGGCAAGCGGGCCGACCTGGTCCTGTTCGACACCCGGCGTCCCGAGTGGCAGGCGCTGTTCAACCCGGTCAACAACCTGGTCTACAACGCCGACGGGCGGAGCGTGCACACGGTCGTCGTCGACGGCCGGGTGGTGGTCGATGCCTACCGGCAATCGTTCGTCGACGAGAGCGCGCTCTACGACCGCGTCCAGGAGATCGGCGAGCGGGTCCAGCAGCGGGCGGCGGTCGACTTCCCGCGCAGCCGCTGGCCGATGATATAAGCGCGGCGAGGATGGCCGGATGAGCACGCCGGGGCGACTGGCGCCGCGCGAAGACCGGCTGACGGCCGACGTGGCGCGAGTGGTTCGCCACGACGGTGCGCGAGACCGCCGAGCGGCGCGGGCTCGGCCTCCAGCTCGACCTCGGCTCCTCCGAGGAGCCGGTCCTGATCGACGAACTGGTCCGAGCGTCGTTCGGAGAGACGGTCCGGGCGCTTGGCCTGCCCATCCGCCGCCTGTTGAGCTACGCCGGCCACGGTGGTAGTCAGATGGCGACGGTCGGGCCGATCGGGATGCTCTTCGTGCCGAGCAAGGACGGCCGTAGCCCCTGCCCAGAGGAGTGGACCGACCTCGCGGACCTGGCGCTGGGGGCGCAGGCGCTCGGCGAGGTGCTGCTCCGCTTCGACGCGCACCCCGCCGCCGGCCGTCGAAGAAGCTATCTCGTTCGGACCGCCTTGCGAGTGATCGTCAGGAAGTGATCCAGGCGATCGGCGTACGTCGCGAGCACGTGGTCTAGGCGGCTGATCTCCACCGACAGGTCGATCGGACCGAGCCGGAAATAGAGCACGCCGGCATGTGGCTGCTGCTGCTTGAACACGAGCTCCCCGAAGTCGCGGTCGAATGTGATCAAGATGCGTTGTTCGCGGACGGCGATCCGAAGTACCTCAGAGTCTTTGGTGGCCGGAGAGTAGTCGGTGGCAACCAGCGTGACATCGTGTCCGAGGTTCCGAAGGTGAATGGCCAGGCGGGCGTCGGCACTTTCGTCGATCAGGAACTTCATACCGCAGCGCGGCGGATGCTCTCGTCGCTCTCGGCGCCGCGCGGCCTGGCTTTCCTGCGCCTGACACACTGCCGAGCATAGGCGATGCAGGCCCTAACGTCGTCTTCGGTGAGCCGGGGGTAGGCGGCGAACAATTCTCCCGGGTCGAGGTTGTAGGAGAGCTGCTCGAGCACCAGCTCCACCGGGATGCGGGTCCCCCGGATGGTCGGTTTGCCGACCATGATCTCGGGATCCATGACGATGCGGTCGTGGTAGGCGGGTTGTCGTTCTGCGGCCATGTCCTGGCTCCTCTGTGGCCATAGTATCCCCCGCGGATCGGCGAGGCGCACCGGGCCGGCAGGCTACCGCTGCCCGGAGCGACCGAAGATGAGCGGCGGCGGCAACGGCCTGGCCAGCTCCGGGCTATGCTAGGGGGCCGCGCGGAGTCCGGTCCACGGCCGAGCCCGCGCCTCGACAAGGAGGGACGGATGCGTCCGAACAAGGTGAAGCAGTACTGGCAGGAGAAGAAGCCCCTGGCCATGGGCTGGCTGGGCAGCCCGGACACGTACATCGTCGAGACGATGGCGAACTCCGGCTTCGACGCCCTCGTGCTCGACATGCAGCACGGCATGGGGATCGGCCCGGACCGCGCGGTCATCGCGCTCCAGGCGATCAGCACGACCGACGTCACCCCGCTGGTACGCGTCCCCTGGAACGACCCGATCTACATCCAGTACGTCCTCGACGCCGGCGCCTACGGCGTGATCGTGCCGATGGTCAACTCCCGTGCCGAGGCCGAGAAGGCGGCCGGGGCCACCAAGTACGCCCCCCTGGGCTACCGCTCGAACGGGGCGAACCGCGCCCGCTTCTACGCCGGCTCGGATTACTTCGCCCACGCCAATAGCGAGATCCTCTGCTTCGTCATGATCGAGACGACCCAGGCGATCGAGAACCTCGAGGAGATCGCGACGACGCCCGGCGTCGACGGCTTCTACATCGGGCCGTCCGACCTGGCGATCACGATGGGCCTCGAGCCAAAGCTCGACCACGACGCCCCGCGGCACGTCGAGGCGGTGCAAAAGGTCGTCGACGCCGCCAAGAAGCATGGCCTCCAGGCGGGCATCCACACGACCGGCCCGGAGGAGGTGCTCCGTCGCTACCAGCAGGGCTTCAATCTCTGCCCGCTCGGCTCGGACGCCGGCTTTGTCGGGGCCGGGGCGCGCAAGGCGGTCGCCGACCTGCGCGGCGCGGCGCCGGCCGCCGCATCCGGCAGCCCGTACGCCTGACGCGGACTTCCGCGCCGAGCCGGTGGCGCCTGTCGATCCCTCGCCCGCGTACGGGCGAGGGATCGCCGCGTTCGGGGCGCGGGCGGCCTACTCGCGCTCGATCGGGTCGGACTGGCCGAGCTCGTGGAGCCCCGCCTCGACCCCGTTCATCGCCTGCTCCAGCCGCTCGTGGAGGCGCTGGAGGAGCTGCCGGACGTACCGCTCGGCCTCCAGGCGGATCTCCCGGGCCTCCTGGTCGGCGCGCTCCTCGAGCGCCAGCGCGCGCGCAGTCGCGGCCCGCACCAGCGCGTGCTCCTCGACCAGGCGATTCGCCTTCAATTCGGCGGCGCGGATCGCCCGCTCGGTCTCCTCCTGGGCCTGGGCGAGCAGCTGATCGCGCTCCTCGAGGATCCGGCGTGCCTCCTTCAGCTCGCGGGGCAAGGAGACCCGAAGCTGGTCGATGATGTCCAGGCACTCCTGCTCGTCCACCAGCGTCCGGGCCGTCAGCGGCACCCGCGACCCGGTGACGAGCGCCTCTTCGAGGCGATCGAGCAGGTAGAGGAAGTCGCCGGCGCCCGGCTCCGGGGCGGTCATCGTCGGCTCGATCATGGCGTCCGCTCCAGTCGACGCAGCAGCGCCTCGGCGACCGGGGTCGGCACCAGCGCCTCGATTCGGGCGCCGCCGGCCGCGACCTCCTTGATCAGCGTCGAGCTGATGTGCGCCAGCGTCGGGTCGGTGACCAGGAAGACCGTCTCCACCTCCGGGGCCATGTGCCGATTCATCGCCGTCAGTTGATACTCGTAGGCGAAGTCGAGCTCTGTCCGCAGCCCGCGCACCATCGCCAGCGCGCCCCTCGCGCGCGCGTACTGGACGCTCAACTCCGAGTACTCGTCGACGACGATCCGCCGGCCGTCGACGTCGGCCAGGCTCGCGCGGATCAGCTCGACGCGCTCACGGGTGGAGAAGAGCAGCTTCTTGGCCGGCCGGTCGTAGACGGCGACGACGACCTCGTCGAAGAGCCGGGCGGCCCGTAGCGCGATATCCAGGTGGCCCTTGTGGAACGGGTCGAAGGTGCCCGGATATACCGCTACCCGGCCGCCTGAGAGTGCGCTCACGGAGACCCTCCCACGGGATCGTCGGTCGACGCGTACAGGCTGACGGCGGCCGCCCCGTGACTATTGGTCCTGACCAGGCGCAGCGCTCGCGAGCCGTCGCGGGCGCGGATGATCGGCGCGGGAACCGTGTCCCGGGCGTGCTCCCACACGACCACGCCATCCCGATTGAGCAGCGTCCCCTCGGCCAGGCGTTCGACGAGCGCGGGGACCTCGGCGGCGCCGTACGGCGGGTCGAGCAGTATTAGATCATACGGGCCGCGGAGTGTCGAGACGGCCTGCTCGCTCCGCATGGCGTGGACCCGCGCCTGCTCGGTCAGGTCGGTCTTCGCCAGGTTCGCCTCGATCGCGCGGCGCGCGGCCGGGTTCGGCTCGATCAGGTCCGCCCGCTGGCAGCCGCGACTGAGCGCCTCGATCGACAGGGCCCCGCTCCCGGCGTACAGCTCGAGCACGCGCGGCCAGGCCACGCTAAGCGCGAAGCGCCCGTCGCGGTCCTCATCGGCCGGCTCCGGCTCGAAGCCGCGCCGCATCGCCTCGGCCTCGAGCATCGAGAAGATGACGCCCTTGATCTTGTCGCCCGTTGGGCGGATCCCCACCGCGTCCGGCGCCCGCAGCGGTCGACCTCTGGCCAGCCCGGCGATCACGCGCATCGCGCCACCTCGCGCGCCTCCTTCGGCCTCCCGCCGACCGGACTGATGGGCGACAACCGTGCCACGTGCCCGGCCATCCTGTCCCCGCAGATCCTACCCGGCCAGGCGCGGCCGGACCTCGCCGGCGACCAGCTTGAGGGCGCCGAGCATCGCGTCGAGCGAGTCCTTCGGGAACGGGTTCAGGACGACGTGCTCGACGCCGACCGCGGCGTAGCGACGGAGGGTCTCGGCGATCGCGTCCGGGTCGCCGGCCAGCTCCCACTCCTGCCCGCCACCGGCCGGGCGGGAGCCGGGGGCGTAGGCATTGAGCACGACCGAGATCACGACGTCCTCGGGCTTCCGCCCGTAGTTCGGGAGCAGCTCGCGCAGCGTCGCCACGCCCGCCTTGACCTCGTCGGCCGCGACCCGGATCGGGTGCCAGCCGTCGCCCAGCTCCGCGGCGCGCCGAATCGAGCGCTTGCCGTGCCCGCCGATCCAGATCGGCGGGCCGCCCGCCCGGGCCGGCTTCGGCATGACGCGCACGGCGTCGAAGCGGTAGACGCTCCCCTCGAACGACACGTCGCCCGGCTCGGTCCAGGCCCTCCGGAAGATCTGGATGGCCTCGTCGGTCGCCGGGCCGCGGCGGTCGAAGGTGTCGGCGCCGAGCGCCGCGAACTCCTCGCGCATCCAGCCGGCGCCGATCCCGAGGATCGTCCGCCCGCCGGCCAGGGCGTCGAGCGTCGCCCACTGCTTGGCGATCAGCAGCGGCGGGCGCTGCGGGACGACCAGGACGGTCGTTCCCAGCTCGACCCGTCGGGTGCGGCCGGCGATGAAGGCGAGCACCGCGAACGGCTCGAAGTAGTTCTGCGACGTCTGGGCGGTGAACGTCCCGGGCGGGCCGTAAGGGTAGGTCGACTCGATCCTGGTCGGGATGACGACGTGGTCCGAGACCCAGACCGAATCGAACCCGAGCGCCTCGGCCCGCTCGCCCAGGCCGATGATCGTCTCCGGCGATGCCCAGACGCCACCGTTCGCGAGATGGACCCCGATCTTCATCCTGCACCCCCGCCCGTATCGTCGGCCCGGTGTCCGGGCCGACACGCCACTGGCTGCAAGGAGGATAGCGCGTGCGCGCGTCGAGTCCCACCCGCGACTCAACGGGCGAGCGCGAAGAGCACGCCCTGGTCGGCCCGGACCGGACTGGTTGCGACGAGCGGGGCGAGCGCAGCCAGGCAGCTCAGGCGGTAGCGGTCGTGCGCCTCGGCGGGAAGCGCCCCGACGACGCGGTGGGTGGCCGGGAACGACACCCGCCACTCCCAGTACGCGTCGAGGTCGGGGAAGGCGAGCGACGGCCGTTCGACCGTCACCGCGACCGTCGCGAACCCGGCCGCGCCAAGGGCGGCCCGCAGCCTCGCGGGCGTGTTGAGGGCGCCGTCGTCCCGCTGCACGGTCCGCGACTCCCCGACGCCGGCCTGCTCGAACCAGCGGTCGAAGGCCTGCCACAGCGCGCTCAACTCGGTGCTCCAG
>JALYGH010000739.1 GCA_030777205.1 Chloroflexota bacterium | reverse complement strand
GGCTCGAAGTCCGCGACTGGGGTCGGGGGTTCGAGCCGGACGCCGCCATGTTGGCCGTGCGGCCGGGCGAACGCCTCGGCCTGCTCGGGATGCGCGAGCGCATCAGTCTGGTCAGCGGCCAGTGCGAGGTCGCCAGCCGTCCGGGTGAGGGCACCCGCGTCGTTGCCCGGGTGCCGCTTGTCGGTCCCAGATCCCGCTTCAAGGTGGCCACGTGACCGAATCACTTGTCGGCGAGTCAGCCGCGCGGACGCCAGAAGACAGCGCCGACCGACCGAATCGCCCGGCGGCGCGCATCCTGGTCGTCGACGACCACGACCTGGCCCGTGCGGGCCTGATCAGCATCCTCGACAGCATCTCCGATATCCAAGTCGTCGGCGAGGCATCGAGCGCGGAGGAGGCGATCGACGCGACCCGTCGTCTCGCCCCGGACCTGGTCCTGATGGACGTCCGGATGCCCGGTAAGGACGGGCTGGCGGCGGCACGGACCATCACGAGTCGGTTCCCCGGGACGCGGGTGATCATGATCTCCTTCTGGGAGACTTCACAATACCTGCTGGAGGCGTATCAGGCCGGGGCGATCGGCTACATCTCGAAGGGGGCGCTCCGCGCCGAGATCGTCGCCGAGATCGAGCGGGTCTCGCGCGGCGAGTCACTGGTGGACACCGAGCTGGCGCGGCGCGTGCTCGAGCGGCAGTCGATCGGCCCGGCGGATACGGTCCGTGCCAGGCTCGATGCGCTCCCGCCGCGGCTGCGGGAGGTCCTGGCCCTGCTGGCGGCGGGGCAGACGAATCGCGAGATTGCCGAGCGACTGGGGAGCAAGAGCACGACGGTGAAGAAGCAGGTCGAGACGATCTTTCGTCGCCTCAGCGTCGACAATCGCACCAAAGCGGCGTCAATCTGGATCGTCGCCGGACTGCCGCCGCCCGATAGCATACGGTAGGCGCGCCCGGCGTCCGAGGGCGGCCCACGGCGGCCAGCGCATCGCCACGCTTGGCGTAGTGTGTCGTCGTCCCGAGCGAAGTGAATGGATCTGGCGCTGAGGAGGCCGGGCGGTCGTGCCGCCACGTGGTGCTTCGTACTGCGATCCGACGTTGCGCTGCTGCTCTACTCTGAAAGCCCTCATGTCGGCGCGGGCCGACACCACGAAGCACGGAGATCGCTGTCCGCGACCACCGCGTCCTCCAGGTCCACCCGCAGGATCGTCCGCGCCGCCGGGTCCATCGTCGTCTCCCAGAGCTGCTCAGGTTCGCCCCTTCGGGCTCGTCCGGCGGATGCGCAGGGGCAAGCGTGCTATACTTCTGGTGGCTCTCGGAGTGAGGAAAAGGGGACTCACGCCGGCTCTGCCGTAGAGATCCCGGTCCTTCCCGTCCGGGCGAGAGCCACCTTCAGTCGTCCTCGATTTCATCGCGCCGGAGGATCCTGCCCTGGCGCGCCCGACCGAGTACTTTCCGCGCGTACTGACGATGGAAGGTGACGAGGACGTTGGCATCGGACTTGGTGCCTGCCAGGCGAAGCACGGCGGTGTACCAGATGCCGTCGAGTATGCCGTAGATCTCGAGCCGCTCGGCGTGCACGGGCGACAGGCCCGCGTAGGCCCACCTGTCAATCAGCTCGCTGAGCCGTGTCAGCGCCGCCAAGTCCGTGGGATGGCGGATCACCACCTTATCGACGACGTTCCGCGGAACCGTGAGGATCGGCGAGGCAGCACCGAAGTAGCGCACGAGTGAGTCGGGTAGCCGCTGGCGCAGCTCGGTGGCCTCCCACGTCACAGCGCTTCGTGCGCCCGCGCGACAAGCGCCGCAGCGGTAACCGTCTCCATCGGGTCTCCTTCAACGGTTGCGGTGCCTGGAATCCCCGCGAGCGATCGGCGACGCTCATCGGTTGCCAAAGCCCTCGTCGCGTCGAGACGAGCTCCTGCAACCCAGCCGCGTCCAGCGGCACCGGCCCAGCGTATCGCACACGGAGGCGGGGGCCGATCGGTCCCCGCCTCTCCTCCTGAGCCTGGTTGCGCGCCTCGCCGCTACACGTCGAGGTTGCGGACCTGCTTGGCGTGGGTCTGGATGAACTTCTTGCGCGGCGGGACCAGGTCGCCCATCAGCATGTCGAAGACGCTGTCCGCGACCACCGCGTCCTCCAGGTCCACCCGCAGGATCGTCCTCGCCGCCGGGTCCATCGTCGTCTCCCAGAGCTGCTCCGGGTTCATCTCGCCGAGCCCCTTGTAGCGCTGGATGTGGACCTCGCCCTTCCGCCGCTTGCCGAACTCGGCCACGATCTCGTCGCGCTCGGCATCCGAGTAGGCGTATCGCACGTCGCGGCCCGACTGGACCCGGAACAGCGGCGGCTGGGCAATGAACAGGTGCCCGTTCGTGATCAGCTCCGGCATGTTGCGGAAGAAGAACGTCAACAGCAGCGTCCGGATGTGGCTGCCGTCGACGTCCGCATCGGTCATGATGATGACGCGGTTGTAGCGCAGCTTCGAGACGTCCAGGTGCTCGCCGATCCCGACGCCGAGCGCCGTGATCATCGCCCGGATCTCCTCGCTGGACAGCATCTTGTCCATCCGCGCCCGCTCGACGTTCAGGATCTTGCCCCGCAAGGGCAGGATCGCCTGGAAGCGCCGGTCGCGCGCCTGCTTCGCCGAACCCCCGGCCGAGTCGCCCTCGACCAGGTAGATCTCGCACAGCTCCGGGTTCTTCTCCGAGCAGTCCGCCAGCTTGCCGGGGAGCGTCATGCCCTCCAGCGCGCTCTTGCGGATCACCAGCTCCTTCGCCTTGCGCGCCGCCTCGCGAGCCCGCGCCGCACGCAGACACTGCTCGACGATCCGCCTCGCGTCCGAGGGGTTCTCTTCGAGGTACTGGACCAGCGCCTCGGTCGTCACCTGGGCGACGAGCGGCGTCACCTCGGCGTTCCCGAGGCGGGTCTTCGTCTGGCCCTCGAACTGCGGCTCGGGCAGCTTGACGCTCACGATCGCCGTGAGGCCCTCGCGCACGTCCTCGCCGGTCAGGTTGCCGTCGGCATCCTTCAAGATGCCGGCCTTGCGGGCGAAGTCGTTCAACGTGCGGGTCAGCGCCGTGCGGAAGCCGGTCTGGTGCGAGCCGCCGTCGATCGTGTTGATGTTGTTGGCGAAGAAGAACGCGACCTCGTTCTGGCCGTCGAAGTACTGGAGCGCGACCTCGACGTTGACGCCGTTGATCTGGCGCTCGGCGTAGATCGGCTTCGCGTGAACCGCCTGGCGGT
>JALYGH010000738.1 GCA_030777205.1 Chloroflexota bacterium | reverse complement strand
TCCCCGAAGCGGTCGGCGAGCGGGCGCGGGCACTGGTGCGGGCGGCCGGCGGGCGGCCGCTCACGGAGCGCGAGGGCAAGCAGATCCTGGCACTGTACGACATTCGCACCACCCGCGAGACGCTGGCGGGGACGGCCGAGGAGGCCGGCGAAGCCGCCCGGGCGATCGGCTTCCCGGTGGCGCTGAAGGTCGAGTCGCCGGACCTGCTCCACAAGACCGAGGTCGGGGCGGTGCTGCTGAACGTCGCGGACGCCGAGCAGGTGAGGATGGGGTTCGCCCGCATCCTGGCCAGCGCGCGGGCTGCGGCGCCGCGCGCCGACGTTC
Organism: Chloroflexota bacterium; assembly: GCA_030777205.1. Classification (GTDB taxonomy): domain Bacteria; phylum Chloroflexota; class UBA6077; order UBA6077; family JACCZL01; genus JALYGH01. The sequence continues at coordinate 8,011 of JALYGH010000738.1, read as the reverse complement.
TGGGCGTGCTGGTCCAGGAGATGGCGCCGAGTGGCGTCGAGACGATCCTCGGGATGAGCCAGGACGCGCAGCTCGGCCCGGTCGTGGCATGTGGCCTGGGCGGCATCTTCGTCGAGACGCTCGAGGACGTCCAGCTCTTGCTGCCGCCGGTCGAGTCGGCCGATGCCCGCGCGGCGCTCGGGCGGCTGCGCGCCGCCCAGGTGTTCCAGGGCGTGCGCGGCCGGCCGGCGGCCGACGTCGAGGCACTGGTCGACGCGGTCGTCCGCTTCGGTGAGCTGTGCACCGATCTCCGCGACGTCGCCGAGGAGATCGACGTCAACCCGCTGCTGGTGCTACCGGCCGGCCAGGGGGTGCTCGCGCTCGACGCCCTGATCGTGCCTCGCGGATAGCGCGCGCCGATGGAACGGATTGGGAGCGCGGCAATGTACGGCGTCCTGCATGAGGAACCAGGCCGGAGTGTGTTCGAGGGCCAGGTTCTCCGGATCGACCACGAGTGGGGAGACGACTACGACGTGCAGGCCGGCGGCTGGGACGGCGAGCCACCCGATACCTGGCTCTCCGAGCATGTGCTACGGCGCTTCGAGGGGAAGCGGGTGCGGGTGACGGTCGAGGAACTCGGAGATGCCTGAGCGGAGAGCGATCTAAGAGGGCGCGGTCGCAGCATACACGACTCGGGACCGCGGGAGGGACGAGATGGGCATGCTTGACGGCAAGGTGGCCGTCGTCACCGGCGCGGGGCGCGGGATCGGGCGCGGCATCGCGATCGCGCTGGCCCAGGCCGGGGCGAAGGTGGTCGTGAACGACCTCGGGGTCAGCCTGAGTGGCGAGGGCGAGGAGAAGACGCCGGCCGACCAGGTGGTCGACGAAGTCCTGACCCACGGCGGGGCGGCGGTCACCAACTACGCCAACGTCGCCGACTTCGAGCAGGCGACCGGGATCATCCTGCAGGCGGTCGACACGTTCGGCCAACTCGACATCCTGGTCAACGTCGCCGGCATCCTGCGCGACCGGATGATCTTCAACATGAGCGAGGCCGAGTGGGACGCGGTGATCGCCGTCCACCTCAAGGGGATGTTCAACTGCACCCGGGCCGCCTCGATCCATATGCGCGAGCGGCGGGCCGGGCGGATCATCAGCATGTCGTCGGTGTCGGCGCTGGGGTCGGCCGGCCAGCCGAACTACGGCGCGGCCAAGGCGGGTATCCTCGGCTTGACCTGGTCAACGGCGAACGCGCTCGGGCGGTACGGCATCACGGCGAACGCGATCCTGCCAAGCGGCGCGACGCGGATGATCGACTCGACGCCGAGGGCGCGCGAGGTGTTCGAGCAGACCGGCAAGTGGCCGAGTGAGCTGGCGAAGGGCACTGAGCGCGACCCGGACAACGTCGCGCCGCTGGTCGTGTACCTGTCGAGTGACGACGCCGCCAACGTCAACGGCCAGGCGTTCCACTCGTACGGCTACGGCTACACCCTGCTCGCCCAGCCGACGCCGGTGCGGCGGATCGAGGCGGACAGCCGCTGGGATCCCGAGGAGCTGGCGAGAATCTTCCCCGAGACGCTCGGCGCCAACCTGAAGCCGCCGCCGGGCCTCGACTTCGGCAAGTCGCTCGACCAGCGGCCGGCCGAGGAGTGGACCGAGCTGGCGCCGGGCAAGCGGTTCTGGAAGAACACGTGGGAGGAGCCGTCGTGAGCGTATCGCCAGGCCAGCACATCGCCGGCAAGGTCGCGATTGTCGGAGTCGACGAGTCGGACAAGATCGGCATCGTCCCGGACCGGTCGACGATCGCCCTCCACGCTGAGGCCGCGCGCAATGCCCTGCTCGACGCCGGCCTGTCGCTCTCCGACGTCGATGGCCTCTGGACGGCCGGGATCCGCCCGACCGAGGTCGGCGAGTACCTCGGGATCGTCCCGCGCTACCTCGACGGGACGGACGTCGGCGGGTCGTCGTTCGTGATCCACGTCGGGCACGCCGCCGCCGCCATCGCCAACGGCCTCTGCGACGTCGCGCTGATCACCCACGGCCAGAGCGGACGCTCGAAGTTCGGGCTGCCGCCGCGCCCGGCCCACCCCCAGTACATCGCCGGCCAGTTCGAGGACCCGTTCGGGCTGCCGCAGCCAGTCGGGTCGTACGCGCTGGCCTGCTCGCGGCACATGCACGAGTATGGCACGACCAAGGAGCAGCTCGCCGAGATCGCGGTCGCGACGCGCAATTGGGCGATGCTGAACCCGAAGGCGATGATGCGCCAGCCGATCACGGTCGACGACGTGCTCAACTCGCGGATGATCTGCTGGCCGTTCAACCTGCTCGACTGCTGCCTGGTCACCGATGCCGGCGGCGCGGTCGTGCTGACCAGCCTGGAGCGCGCCCGCGACTGCCGCACCACCCCGATCCGGGTCCTTGGCTTCGGCGAGGGGTTCGACCACCACATGATCTCGCAGATGCCGAGCCTGACCGCCGGTCCGGCCCAGTACTCCGGCCGGCGCGCGTTCGAGATGGCCGGCGTCCGCCACGACGACCTCGACGTCGTCCAGATCTATGACTCGTTCACCTACACCGTCCTGCTGACCCTCGAAGATCTCGGGTTCTGCGCCCGGGGCGAGGGCGGCGCGTTCGTGAGCAACCAGCGGACGGCGCCCGGCGGCGAATTCCCGCTGAACACGAGCGGCGGCGGGCTCTCCTACACCCACCCCGGCATGTTCGGGATCTTCACCGTCATCGAGGGCGTCCGCCAGCTCCGCCACGATTACGTCGACCAGGGCTTCTCCGACGACAGGGAAAATCCCGGGCGGCAGGTCCGCGACGCGAGGCTCGGGCTGGTCCACGGGACGGGCCTGGTCCTGTCGGCGACCGGCACGCTCATCCTCGGGCGAGACTAGGGCCGGTCTTCGGCGGGTGCCCTTCGGCGGCAGACAGGCCTCGAAAGTCGCCACCGTTGCCCGGATGGCAACCCGTCCGCTCGAGCCAACGCCGGATGGGGTGCGGCGTGACCCATTAGCGCTCGACCTCCGCGACGGAGCAATCCATGTCCGAGCCGCGCGATATCATGCAGGGAGCGCCGGCGGGCCGGGCTCGCGGGCGTCGAGGGAACGGGGATGGCCTACCGCTTCGAACAGTTCTTGAGCGCCCGAAACGCGTACGGCCCGACGATTGACGCCGACGGGTCGCGCCTTTACTTCCTGTCGGACCTGACCGGCGCGCCGGCGCTCTGGTCGCGACCGTTGGCCGACGATGCGGCCTGGCCGGAGCCCGTCGCCGTCGGACTCGACCGCGTCGGCGCGGCGTACCCGTCGGGCCGGGCCGGGCGGGTCGCGATCGCGGCCGACGTCGGCGGCAGCGAGCGCACCCAGCTCTACCTCCTCGACGGTCCGGGCCTGTTGCCCCGTCGCCTGACCCACGACGACGCCGCGATCCACCTGTTCGGCGGCTGGCACCCGGACGGGCGGACGATCGCCTACTCGTCGAATGAGCGGGATGGTCGGGCGTTCGACGTCTACGTACTCGACGTCGAGACGGGCGAACGCCGCCTGGTGCTAACCCAGGATGCGACGCTGTACGCCGGCAACTTCGCCCCGGACGGCGATGACCTGATCGTCCAGCGCGTGAACTCGCCGTCCGACCACACGATCTACGTCCTCGACGTGGCGACGGGGCAGTCCCGCCAACTCTCGCCGCTCGGGACCGCCGCTCGCTTCGAGAGCCTCGTCTGGTCGGCGGATGATCGGCGGATCTATGGAGTGACCGACCTCGATCGCGAGCGACTGATCGCCGCGTCGCTGGACCCGGCGAGTGGCGAGCTGACGCCGCTCGTCGAGGCCGACTGGGACGTCGAGGCTGTGTCGCCGTCGCACGACGGGCGCTGGCTGGCCTACGCCGTGAACGTCGGCGGTGCCTCGGAGGTGTACGTCCGGGACGCTCGGGGTGGCCATGACTTGTCCGTCCCGCTCCCGATGGGCCAGGCGCACGAGGGCTGTCGCTGGCAGCCCACCTTCTCCTGGTTGCCGGACTCGTCCGGGCTGCTCTTCGCGTTCAGCCCGCCGACGGCGCCGGCCGATATCTTCCTCGCTCGGCCCGACGGAGGGCTGCCCGAGCGCCTGACCCGGAGCTGGGCCGGCGGACTCGACCCGGCCGCGCTCGTGCCGGCGGAGCTGGTCGAATACGAGTCGTTCGACGGGCGGCGCATCCCCGCCTTCGTGTTCGCGCCGCCCGACGCCGCCCGCGACGGGAGCCGTCCGGCCCTCTTCTTCGTCCACGGCGGCCCGGAATCGCAGACGCGGGCAACGTTCAATCCGATCATCCAGTACTTCGCTCACCGGGGGTTCACGGTCGTCGCGCCGAACGTCCGCGGCAGCTCCGGCTACGGCAAGACGTACCTCCACCTCGACGACATCGAGCGGCGGATGGACGCGGTCCGCGACCTGGCGGCCGGCGCGGAGTGGGCCGCCCGGGCCGGCCTGGCCCGCCCGCGCCGGATCTCGGTCATGGGCGGCAGCTACGGCGGCTTCATGGTGCTCGCCGCGCTGGCGAGCTACCCGGAGCTGTGGGCGGCCGGTGTCGACATCGTCGGCATCGCCAACTTCGTCACCTTCCTCGAGCAGACCGGGCCGTGGCGCCGCCACCTGCGCGAGGCCGAGTACGGCTCGCTGGCCCACGACCGGGCCCTGCTCGAGGCGATCTCGCCGCTCCACAAGGCAGACCGGATCGTGGCCCCGTTGTTCGTGGTCCACGGCGCGAACGACCCGCGGGTGCCGATTGGCGAAGCCGAGCAGATCGTCGCCAGCCTCCGCGAGCGGGGACGCCCGGTCGAGTACCTCCGCTTCGAGGACGAGGGCCACGGGCTGGTCAAGCTCCACAACCGCGTCGCCGCCTATCCTCAGATCGCCGACTTCCTGGAGCGGCACCTAGGCGTACCCATCACGGGGCACTAAACGCGTGGCATGCGTTTCGTGGCGATCGGATCGTGCGATCTACTGAAATGGCGCTGCTCGTGGACGCCCCGTCGTGCGAGCCGCATCGGGAGCGGTGCCATCAAACGGGTCCATGGGTCAGGAGGTCGAGGGGGCGGGTTGCTCCACATCGGCCGAGTTGAGGCGTTCGAGGATCCACATCCGTACAAGCTTCGCTCTCACCTGCCCCTCAGGCCCTGCATACGCCGGCATTCCGCCTCGGTCACCTCGGGAGGGGTAGCCAGGGCAAAAACTCCATGCCTCCTGGGATAGAGGAAGGCGACCAATATCGCCCGACGTCGGTCTGGCCATAGAAGGCGTAGCTGCTGTCACGCCCCCGGAGTACCGGGTGCCGCGACTGACAGTCCTCCTCGACCTCATCGGGGGTGACGCGATGCTTGACCCAGGTATGCTCTTCCTGCTGGGGAGAGATGATCAGCTCGCGAATGCGATCCATGCCCCACCCAGCGGAGTACGTTGTACTCCGCGAACCGTCTTGCCAGGTCGGCCGACGTCGAACCCATCTCGTCTCCATGTCGGGCATCCGGCCGGCATCGCCGGACGCCCGGGTGCCGGCACACGGGCCCAGGACTCGGCCTCTTCCTGCTGCATCGACCAGACGTAACGCTTGACACCTTCCTTGTCGCGTCCGCATAATCCGCCGCCGTCGGGACGACGGCCGGTCCCATGGGGTACGAACTGGATCTTCGGGAGTCGCTCGGCGTCCTGCGGCGGCGCTGGTGGGTGGTGGTCCTCGCGGCGGCCAGCGCCGTGGTCGTCGCGTACGGCTACGCCCGGCTCCAGCAGCCGACGTATCGGTCGTCGATCCGCCTCGAAGTGGCGGCCCGCTTCGACAACGGGCAGCAGCTCGCCCTGGAGCGTCAGCTCCCCCAGCTCGCGCAGCGCGTGAGGACGACCGACGTGACGCGGGAAGTGGACAATCGGCTGCGCCTCGACCTCGGGGCGGGCGCGATCCTCGACCGGCTGCGGGCGGAGGCTCAGACCCAGAACGGCCAGATCTTGATCGAGGCGGACGACGTCGACCCGCGTCGGGTCGAGTCGATCGTCCTCGAGACGGCGCGGGTCTTCGAGGAGCAGCATGCGGCCCGCAACCAGGGCATCGCGACTCAGGAGCGGACGGTCGTCTCGATCCTCGATCGACCGACGCCGGCCCGCCTGGTCTGGCCAAACACGCGGGTGGTGGTGGCCGCCGCAGGGGTGCTCGGCCTCCTGGTCGGGACGCTGCTGGCGTTCCTCATCGACTACCTCGACGACACATTGAAGACGGCCGAGGACATCGAGCGGGCGCTCGGCACGGTCACACTCGGGCGCATCCCGCGCGGCGCCGGGCTGCTGACGCCCTCGGATGCAATCGCCGCACCATCCCCCGTGACGCGGGCCCTGGAGAGAACCGGATGATCCTGGAGCGAAGTGTGGCCACCCCCGATGACGGCCTGGTCGTTGCCAGCAGCCCCCGGTCCGACGCGGCCGAGGCGTATCGCACGCTGGCGACGAACATCCAGTTCTCGAGCCTGGATCGGCCCGTTCGGACGCTGCTCGTGACCGGCGCGACGCCCGACGAGGACAAGACGACGGTGCTGGCGAACCTCGCCATCACCCTGGCGGCGACGGGTCGGCGGGTGGTCGTCGTGGACTGTGACCTGCGCCGTCCCCGGCTGCACGCGGTCTTCGGCGTCGCCGAGGCCCCGGGCCTCACGTCGATGATCCTCGACGAGACGCTCCGTCCGCCCCTGCAAGAGACCTCGTTCCCGAACGTGTGGGTGGTGACGAGCGGGCCGCTGCCACCGAACCCGGCCGAGCTACTCGGGTCGGAGCGGATGGGCCGGGCGATCGCGCAGATCGGCGCCGACGCGGACTACATCTTGTTCGACGCCCCGCCGGTGACGGTGGTGGCGGATGCGGCGATGCTGGCCGCGCGCCTCGACGGCGTGCTGCTGGTCGTCGCGTCCGGGCGCACGCGGCGGGAGACCGCGCGCCGGGCGAAGGAGCAGCTCGATCGGGTGGGGGCCCGTGTGCTCGGCACCGCCCTCAGCAACGTGAAGCCTGAACGAACTAAGTCGGAGTACGGTGCGACCGGCCCCTAACGAGTGCGCAGGAGGCACGAATCACCATGAAGGGCGTCATTCTGGCGGGCGGGACGGGGACGCGGCTGCACCCGATGACCCGCATCACCAACAAGCACCTGCTGCCGGTGTACGACAAGCCGATGATCTACTACCCGATCGAGGCGCTGGTGAATGCCGGGATCGAGGACATCATGGTGGGCACCGGCGGCAATCACGCCGGCGAGTTCCTGCGGCTGCTGGGCGACGGGCGCGAGTTTGGGCTGAAGTACCTGAGCTACAGCTACCAGGAGCGGGCCGGCGGGATCGCCGAGGCGCTCGGGCTGGCCCGGCACTTCGTCGACGGCGACAAGTTCGTGGTGATGCTCGGGGACAACATCCTCGAGGAATCGATCGCGCCGTACGTCGACAACTTCCGGCGCCAGGAGCGCGGCGCGCGGGTGCTGCTGAAGGAGATGGCCGACCCGGCCCACCTGCGCCACCTCGGCGTGCCGATCATCGAGAACGGGCGGATCCTGTACATCCGCGAGAAGCCCCAGGCCCCGCCGTCGCCGTACGCGGTCATCGGGGTGTACATGTACGACGCGTCGGTCTTCGACGTGGTGGGGTCGCTGAAGCCGTCCGGGCGGGGCGAGCTGGAGATCACCGACGTCAACAACGCCTACATCGACCGGGGCGAGATGGAGTTCGACGTCATCGACGGGTTCTGGGGCGACGCCGGCGAGTCGATCGACGTGTACTACCAGGTGATCGACCACGTGCGGGCGCACGGGGCGAACAAGAAGGCCGGGTCCGGCGCCCGCACCCCCGCCGAGGCGGCCGCGGGCGAGCTGGCCGAGGCGGTCCGATGAGGCTGCTCGTCACCGGCGGCGCGGGCTTCATCGGCTCGAACTTCGCCCGCTACGTCCTCGGGAAGTACCCGGAGTACCGCGTCACGGTCCTCGACAAGCTGACCTACGCCGGCAATCTAGACAACCTGAAGGA
>JALYGH010000737.1 GCA_030777205.1 Chloroflexota bacterium | reverse complement strand
GCTCGGGCGTCCGATGACCGCCTCCGCCGCCTGCTCCATCAACATGCCGGCACGGCGGGAGGCCACGTGCTCGTCGCTGAGAAGCCGCTCGATCGCGACGGGCTCGACGCTGGGGTCGGCGACGGTGGCGCACGCGTCGGCGAACGCGAACTTGAGCGACTCGATCAGTGCGTGGTCTTCTCCGACCGCGTCCGGCGTCGACGAGCCCTCCATGATCCGCAGCGTCTCCAGGACGACCACCCCGTGACCGGGTGGCGGCATCTCGGGACCCACCGTCCCGCGGTACGAAGTCGATATGGGCGAGACCCATTCCGGTCCGGCCCACTCCGCGAGATCGCTCGCCTGTAGCGGCCCCGCCTCGTCCTGGACGGCGGCAGCGAGGCGCCGGGCGATCTCGCCTCGATAGAAGGGAGCAGCGCCGTAGGAGGCGAACGCGTCGAGGCTGCGAGCGAGATCTGGGAAGGTCAGCGCTTGGCCCGCCACCGGTACTTCACCACCCGGGAGGAACAGCTCGCGCGCGGCCGCCGGCGACGCCCGCAGCTTCGCTTCCGATGACCGCCATTCCTCCGCGACGAATCGAGAGACCGGGAAGCCGTGTGCGGCATGACTGATCGCCGGAGCGAGGATTCGCTCGGCGCCCAGACGGCCGAATCGTTCGAGGAGTGCCTCCCAGCCCGCGGGAGCGCCGGGCACGGTGACCGTCCATGCCCCGTTGACCGGCATCGCCGTGTGCCCCGCGGCGCGCAGGGCGTCGGTCGTCATGGCGGCTGGCGCGACACCGGCCGACGCAAGGCCCACCGGGCCCTGGGATCCGACCGGCCAGCACTGAGCGAACAAGTCGCCGCCGATGCCGGTGGAGCGGGGGTCGACGACGGCGAGCACACCGCCGCCGCGACCGCGGCATCCACCGCGGTCCCACCTGCGTCGAGCGCCGCGAGGCCGGCCTCTACGGCGAGCGGATGACTTGTCACCACCAGAGCCGACACGCCGAAGAACGTACCCTGCTGCGCCCGTGACGTCCCGCCGCTCCTTCACCGTGGGATCGCGCCCAGCGATGGTCGTGCTGCTGGTGGCGTTCAACTTGCGCGGCGCGCTCATCGTCCTCGCCCCGGTGATGGAGCAGGCACGGCGTGACACCGGCTTCTCGACCACGGCGGCGGGACTCCTGCTGACGCTGCCGGTCCTGTGCTTCGCCGCGTTCTCCCCCGTGGCGCCACGACTGCTGCGCCGCTGGGGCATCGAGCGCGTCCTGACCATCGCAATGGCCGTGCTTGCCGTCGGCGTTCTCATGCGATTGGCGGCGACCAGCTTCGCGCTGATCGCCGGAACCGTCACCGTGGGAGCCGCGATCGCGATCGGCAATGTCCTTCTGCCGGCGCTCGTGAAGCGGGATTTTCCCGGACGCGTCGGGCTCGTGACCGGCGCGTACGTCACCGTCATGTCGGCGGGAGCCACTCTGGCCGCCGGAACCACGATCCTCATCCAGCAGGCCAGCGGCCTGTCCTGGCGCGCGGCTCTCGCCCTCTGGGCCATCCCCGCCATAGCGGCGATGGCGGCCTGCCTGCTTCGGTCGACGTCTCGCGACAACGGAGGCCAATCCGTTTCGCCGGTGCCGGCGATCGCCCGCGCCCTGTACCGGGATCCGCTCGCGTGGCAGGTGACCGTCTTCATGGGCCTCCAGTCGCTGATCTTCTACTCGTCCGTGGCGTGGGTACCGACGCTGTTCATCGACCACGGATTCACCGAAGCGCAGGGCGGACTGCTACTGGGCGTGATGAACCTCGTCGGCGTGCCCGCCTCGCTCGCGACCCCTCTGCTCGCGGGCCGGTGCGCCACCCAGACCCGGCTCGTCCTCGGCACGTCCGTGCTCACCGGCGCCGGCCTGCTCGGCATCGTCCTGCAACCGGCATCAGCGCCGGTGCTGTGGATGGTCCTGCTCGGCCTCGGCCAGGGATCATCGATCGGACTGGCGCTGACCCTCATCGGTCTTCGCGCCCCCGACAGCGCGCACGCCGCTCAGCTGTCGAGCATGGCGCAGAGCATCGGCTACCTGATCGCGGCGTTCGGGCCTCTCGTCCTCGGGGCGTTGCACGGGCTCACCGGAAGCTGGGCGCTCGCCTTCTCGGTGACGCTGTTGGCGTTGACCTTGCAGACACTGACCGGCTACGGCGCCTCCCGCGACCGCCAAGTCGGCCGTCCCGGCGCGCCGTGACGCCGGATCAGGCCGGCGGTCGATCACGCGCCCGGAACCCGCCACATGCTCCAGTCACGCGCCGGCTGGTTGTCGCATGAGGCTCGTTGTCTCCGCTCTCCCCAGCCGTCGTGCTCAATCGTGCCGCGCCGTGGACAGCGGGCGCCGCGCGGGGATTCGGTAGCTGGCGCGCCAGGGGCGCAGGCGCTCGAATGCCGCGCTGGCGGTCAGCACATCGGCGTCCGCGTGACGGCGTCCGACGATCTGCATGCCGACGGGCAGTCCGTCCACCGAGCCCGCCGGGATCGACGCGGCCGGATGACCCGTGAAGTTCACCAGGTACGTGGGACACCAGCCGATGAGCTCGTCGACTTCGACCCCCTCCACTTCGCCCGGGCCAACCGTCTCGCCATCATCGCGGTTGGCCACCGGCAGAGCGCCCACCGTCGGCCCCACGATGAGCTCGAAGTCGGCCAAGGTTGCCTGGAAGGCATCGTAGATCTCCGTGCGCATCTCCTGATCGTGGGCCACCTCGCGGGTGGTGCTCGCGTAGCCGCGGTGGAGCCACGCGCGGTACGGCGGCGGCAGGTCGTCGGGATGGTCGGCCAGCAGGTCGACTCCATGCGCCTTGAAGCGCTCGATCCAGGCGACGTTGCCCGGCATGATGAGCCGACACCACAGATCCGACAACTCACGTTGATCGCGCCGGATACCTAGGTCGACCTGCTCGACGTGTGCGCCGGCCTCCTCGAAGGCTCGCACCGCCTGCGCGACGACGGCAGTCACCCGTCGGTCGACAGGGAAGACGTCGTAGTTCGGCGAGTAGGCGATCCGCCATCCGCCGATCGAGCGCCCGAGCGCAGCGGTGAAGTCCGCGGTGTCGTCGAGGCACAGCGGATCGCGTGGATCGGGACCGGCGATCGCGTTCAACACGAGCGCCGCGTCCTCGACCGTCCGCGTCAGCGGTCCCTCGGAGCGGAACGGGTCAGTCCCCGAGAAGGCGTTGGGCCGTGAGACCATCGGCACGCGTCCAAACGACGGCTTGTAGCCGTATATCCCGCACCACGAGGCGGGTATGCGGATCGAGCCGCCGCCGTCGGTGCCCTCGGCGAAGGGCAGCAGCCCGTCGGCGACCGCCGCCGCGCACCCGCCGGACGAGCCACCCGAGTTGCGCGCCGCATCGAATGGGTTGCGGGTGGGTCCGAACAGCGGGTTGTCGCAGGTTCCGCGGAAGCCCATCACGGGGCTGTTTCCTTTGCCGACGAGGACCGCTCCTGCCCGCTCGACGCGCCGCGCGAACACGCAGTGCGCGTCGAGGCGGAAGTCAGACAGCGCCCGGATGCCCCCGAAGGTCGCCGGCCACCCGGGCTTGAAGTCGAAGAGGTCCTTCAGGGCCGCCGGCACGCCGTGCAACGACCCGGCCGGCGCGCCACCGGCGAGCGCCCGTTCGGCGTCGCGAGCCGCGGAGCGCGCGCCGTCGAAGTCCAGGTGCACGAGCGCGTTGAGGCTCGGGTTGCGCGCCGTGATGCGCTCGATCGTGGCTTCCAGGACCTCGACCGGTGAGAGCTCGCCGCGACGGATCCGGCCCGCCAATTCGGCGACGGTCACATAGGCCAGATCGTCGGCCAACGCCATCCCTGCCCGTCCTCTCCGCGCCTCGTCGAAGGAGGCACCCTAGTCC
>JALYGH010000736.1 GCA_030777205.1 Chloroflexota bacterium | reverse complement strand
CCAGCGCGCCGTGCTCGGTCCCGCCGAGGAGCGGGCCTCAGCGCTGGAAGTCGCGGCCGGCCTCGCCGACGAGGCGCTGGAGCATGTCGAGGGCACGGTCCAGCGCCGCGCGGGCCGCCGTATCGTCGTCGCCGCGCGCGACCACGTCGATCGGCAGGAACCGCTGGTTGCCGAGCGCGATGTACCCCTTGCAGTACGTCCCCGGCACCGCCTCCATCACCTGCTGGAGCATCGGCGACACCTCGGACTCCCACATGTCGACGTAGACCCGCTCGGTGAGGCTGCGGTGGCCCTGCTCGCCGCCGAAGTAGTCGGCCAGGTAGCGGGCGAAGACCGCCTGGACTTCCGAGGGCGGCCCTGGCATCAGGAAGAGCGTGCAGCCGTCGAGCTCGGCCTGGATAAGCGGCGCCCAGCCGGCCGGGCTCGGGTAGACCTTCGCGCCCTCGGGGACGGTGCCCATCGCCTTGAGGGCCGGCGTTAGCTCCTCCTCGGTGATGGCCCGGCGGCGGAGGTAATCGGCGACCACGGCGCGATCCAGGACCGTCCCGACGCCGAGCAGCTCGGCGACCGAAGCCACGGTCAAGTCATCGGGGGTCGGTCCGAGGCCGCCGGTCGTGACGATCGTCTTGGCGCCGCGCGCGATGGCGTCGCGCAGGGCCTGGACGATCGTAGGCTGGTCGTCGTCGATCACCGAGATCCGCTGCATCATCCCGCCGAGGTCGGTGACCTGCTGGGCGATCCAGAAGCTGTTGGTGTCCTGGATCCGCCCGATCAGCAGCTCCTTGCCGATGCTGAAGATCTCGACGGGCGACGTGGCGTGCTGCTGCTCGGCGGCGATCAGGTCGGCGCTCGTGCTATCGGCGGTTGGCGTGGTCACGCGCTGACGCTCCATGACGAGGAGTCGAGCGCGGCGGCGCTCGCGGCGTCCGGCAGTATAGCCGCGCGGTACGCCGGTGCAGGCTGCTTCACCAAGCGCGTCAATCTCGGTACGCCTCGCGCCGAATGTGCGGGGAAGGTCTGCATGATAGATCCTCCAGGTCGAGCGTCTCTTCCAGATGCTGGAGCGCCCGCTCGACCGGTATTCGGGTGCCCTGACCACCGGCTTTCCAACCATGATCTTCGGGTCGCGCACGATCCGCTCGAGGTAGATCGGGCCTTCGTCAGCCCTGCAGCTCACCTCGGCTTTCATCGTGCAGTACCCGGCAGCGAGCGTGACCGAGGATCCGCGTCTTGCAGGTCGAGCCGAACGATCTGGTACCCCCGGGCAGCTCGGGACGCCTACCGGGCAGACGCTCGCTCCGCTTCGAGGCTCCGGACGAACTCGACCGTCTCGCTCGTCGGGCTGCCCGGCCCGAACACCGCCCGCACGCCGAGCGCCCGGAGGGCCGCGACGTCAGCCTCCGGAATGATCCCGCCGACCCAGACCGGCACGTCGGCCATGTCGCGGACGCGGAGCGCCTCCATGATCTTCGGGATCAGCGTCCCGTGGGCGCCGCTGAGGATCGAGATGCCGACCGCGTCGACATCCTCCTGGAGCGCCGCCTCGGCGATCATCTCCGGTGTCTGGCGGATGCCGGTGTAGATTACCTCGAAGCCGGCGTCGCGGAGGGCGCGGGCGATCACCTTCGCGCCCCGATCGTGGCCGTCCAGGCCGGGCTTGGCGATCAGCACGCGCATGGCCGCTGTTCCCTACTCCTTCGGCGGCTCGGACGACGATGGCGAGGGCATCGGCGATGCCAGCTCCCCGGCGTCGGCCAGGTTCGCCGTCTCCGCGTCGGCGGACGCCGTCGACGGGGCGGATTCGGCGGTCGCCGGCGGTTCATGCGGGCTCGGCACCTGGGCGAGCTCCACCAGCACCCCGTCGGCGACCGCCGGCGGCATGAACGAGACGAGCCCGACGGCGCCCGCGCGCGGGACCGGCTCGATGAACTCGGCGCCGCGACTCTCGAACTCGCGCATCGCGGCCTCGATGTCGTCTACCTGGAAGCAGATGTGGTGGAGGCCGCTGCCGCGCCGGTCGAGGAACCGGCGGACGGTGCTGTCCTCGCCAATCGGCTCCAGGAGCTCGATCTCGGAGTCGCCGGCCGGGATCAGCGCCACCCTGAGACCGCGATCCTGCAAGGTCATGATGGTAATGTCCGTCAGGCCGAGGATGTCGCGGTAGAAGCGTAGCGCTGCTTCGACGCTCTCGACGGCCACGGCGACGTGGTGGAGCTTCTTGATCACGCGATCACCAGGAGCCAGAGGTCAGGGACCGCAATCCGGAGATAGCTCGTGCGGCGTGCGCTGATTATGGCACGTGCCGCACGAGCGGCGACTATCGCCCGCCTCCCCGCTCCCCGGCGATGGTCCTTGACGCTGACGAGAGCCGCGCCCATAGTTGGGGCCGGCAGGTGAGCCTCCGAGGGAGTCGATGCCCGAGCTGCCGAGCGCGTCCGACATCCAGGTCGCGGCCGCCGCGACCGTGAGCGACGATGAGGTCGGCGGCGGGGTCGAGCTGGACCTCGGTCCGGCACCGAGCGCGGACGAGGTCGAGCGGATCGTCGCGCGGGCCGATCCGGTCCTCCGCAACCTCGAAATTACGCTCGCCTACTGCCGTCTGTCGCGCGAGCTGGGCCGTCTGCTTGGCCGCTGGGACGCAGAGGTAGGGAACGCGAACTGGTGCACCTTCGCCACCTGGGCCTCGAAGCGGGCCGGCCGGACGATCCGCGGCGACGACCTAGGGAAGCTGCGCGAGCGTCTCCGCCGCCGGCTGGAGCGAGACGGTCTGTTCGAGGGTGCGCTGCACCGCCTGAACGCACGCCTGCTGCGACGCCGCCTGCCGATCCCATTCGACAAGGAGCGGATCGCGAGCCGCGTCCTCGCCCTCGTGGACGACATGAGCGTCAGCATCGCCGACGGCAACCTGAAAGTATTCGCCGAGCCGGCGCCGCCGTTCTCCGAGGTGATCGCCCAGTTCGACGGCGACGCGGCGCTCGACCGCGAGAAGTTGGATCAACTTCTCGGACGGTTCGCGCCCGGTCCGACCAGCGAGGGGGGACAGGATCTGTTGCGGTCGGCATTCGCGAGCTTCGTGCACGCCCTCTTCGCGCAGGACGAAAAGGCGAAGGCGGAGCTCATCCTGCTCGCCAACGTGCAGGTCGGGTTGCACGAGCAGACCCGGCTCCAGCCGAATATCGCCCGTGCACTCGTTGCCTCCATTCAGCACCTGGGCGACTGGCTCGCGGAAGACATCGGCGCGAAGCTGCCGCCGAAGGGGCGCCTGTCGCGGCGTACCCGCGGCGAGCTGCACGACGCGCTCCTCGCGGTCGTGGGTCGGATCTGGCGCGAGGAGGCCACCCGCTACCTGATGACGCTACCCGTCCCGGGCGAGGTGCTCGGACTGGGGTGGGATATCCCGCCACGGCCCGGTCGGCCGATGTTTCCGCCGGCCCTCCAAGAGCTGCTGAACGCCGAGCTGGTCGCGTTCCTGCGCGAGCACGATCGAACCTGGAACACCACCGTGGGGAGTGGCGCGGCCGACTGGACCAGCCTCCCGGACCGCATGCACTACATCGCCGACCTCTTCCGCTCGCGTCAGCAGCGGTCGACCCTCTATCACGCACCGTTCACGTCGGACCAGTGTCGGGCGATCCTGGACCGGCGCATTCCGGATGGGATGCTGTAAGTCCGGTCGGTCGAGCCACGAGGCGGCCCCGGATAGCATGGCCGTCAACCAGTGGGTCGGTGGGAGGGCACGGGGACCGATCTGCCGACGACGTAGAGACGATCGCGCCGGTTGAGCGCGAAGCCGAGCTTCTCGGCGACGCGCAAGCTGGCCGCGTTGTCCGGCGAGGTGGACCAGCTCGGCGTACGGTCGCGCCCCCGAATATCCTCACAAAGGGCGCCGGCGCAGGCCCCGCTGAGTCCCAGCCCGCGGAACTCCGGCTCGGCCGCCACGCCGATGTCCTCGTAGCGCTCGCCCCGGAAGAAGGTGCAGGCGACCGACGCCAGGCGCCCGTCCACGAACGCCCCCCATGCCGTGCCGCTGGCGGCCAGGCCGGCCGGACCGCCCCAGGTCTTCGCGATCCAGTTCGACTCGGGGCCCAGTCCCCAGACGTGATACGCGTCGTCGGGACCGAGCCGGCGGACGACTGCGGCCGAGGAGCGGGGGACGTGGGTCGCTGTCGGTAGGTCGAGGATGACGCGGTCCCAGACGACCGGGTCGCCGAACGTGGCCCGCAACAGTGCGAGGAACGGCTCCGGCGCCTCGACGAAGCCGGCGACGCGGCCCTTCAGGTCAGGCGGGGACAATCCGGCGGGGTCGCCGGCCAGCGAGTAGTTCCCGGCGGTGTCTACCAGCGTGGCCCTTGGGTCCGGCCAGTGGTCCGCGAAGCAGGCGCCGCACCCGGTCTGGACCACGTGCAGCCCGATGAGCGGCCCCGGTCGGTCCGGCAGGAACCGGTCGCGTAAGGTCGCCGCTTGATCAGACGACAGTAGCAGCATGCCCTGTCCCCCCTCCCCACGCAGCGTTCGGCCGCGGCCAACCTCTATAGATCGCGGAGGATGCCGCGGGCGATCACCAGGCGTTGGATCTCGGAGGTGCCCTCGTAGATCTCGGTGATCTTGGCGTCGCGGAAGTACTTCTGGACGGCGTACTCGCGGCTGTAGCCGTAGCCGCCGTGGACCTGGATCGCCTTCGTCGTCACCCACATCGCCGCCTCCGAGGCGTACAGCTTCGCCATCGCCGCCTCCGTCGCGTACGGCCGGCCGCGATCTTTGAGCATCGCGGCCTGGTAGACGAACGAGCGGGCCGCCTCGACGCGGAGGCGCATGTCGGCGAGCATCCACTGGATCCCCTGGAAGTCGGCGATGGCGTGGCCGAAGGCGACACGCTCCCTGGCGTAGGCGACGGCCGCCTCGTACGCCGCCTGGGCGATCCCGAGCGCCTGGGCACCGACGCCGATCCGGCCGCCGTCGAGCGTGGACATCGCGATCTTGAAGCCCTGGCCCTCTTCGCCGAGCAGGTTCGCCGCCGGCAGGCGGCACTCCTCGAAGAACATCTGGGTCGTCACCGAGGCGCGGATGCCGAGCTTGCGCTCCTTCGCGCCCGGGCACACGCCCGGGCGGTCCGCCTCGACGAGGAATGCGCATGGCCGGCCGCCGGGCGGCTCCATGGCGGCGTAGACGACGTAGACGGCCGCCTCGCCGCCGTTCGAGATCCAGTTCTTCGTGCCGTCGATGACGTACGAGTCGCCGTCGCGGCGGGCGCGCGTCTGCATCGCCTTCGCGTCGCTGCCCGATTGCGGCTCGCTCAGGCAGTAGGCGCCGATCTGCTCGCCGGACGTGAGCGCCGGCAGCCAGCGGCGGCGCAGCTCCTCGGAGCCGTAGCGGAGGATCGTCTCGCAGACGAGCGAGAGGTTGACGGTCATGATGACGGCGTGGGCGGCGCACGCCCGCGAGACCTCTTCCATGGCGAGCGCGTACTCGAGCGCGCCTGCCCCAGCTCCGCCGTACTCGATCGGGACGGTCAGCCCCATCAGCCCCAGCTCGCCCATCTTGCGGACGTTCTCGGCCGGGAAGCGCTCGGCCTCGTCGTACTCGAGCGCGACGGGCGCGATCTCGCGGTCGGCGAACTCGCGGACCGTGCGACGGAACAGCTCCTGGTCCTCGGAGAGCAACACGTGCATAGCGACCCCCACCCCGGCGTGGCCCGACGATGCCGGGATTATAGGTACCGACCCGCCGCACGGCCGGAGGGCGTCCACCCTACCGAGAGCGGCGCACGCTCTCGGCTCCTACGGCCGTTGACCGAAGAGGATACAGGCTTCCCGGATCAGCTTGGCGCCGGTCACGGCCGTGATTCCGGCCGGGTCGACGGCGGGCAGGATCTCGTTGAGGTCCAGGCCGACGAGGCGCAGGCCGCGCAGGCTGTATAGGAAGTGGAACAACTCGCCGGACGTGGGGCCGGGCGGCTCCGGGGTACCGGTGCCGGGCGCGGCCGACGGGTCCAGCACGTCGATGTCGACGCTGAGGTAGACCGGTCGATCGCGCAGCCGGTCGCGGACGCCCTCGGGCAGCTCCAGCCCTGGCGAGGCGTACAGGCACCACGACGAGCGTCGCCATTCATCGCGAGTGCCGGAGCGGACGCCGAGCGCGACGAAGTCGCCAAAGCCGATCTCCTCGCCGAGGCGGCAGGCCCAGGTCCCGTGGGCCAGCTTCTGGCCGTCCAGCTCGTCGGCGAGGTCGAGGTGGGCGTCGAGCCACATGACGACGGCGTCCGGGTATCGCGACTTGACGGCGCGACCGGTCGCCAGGGTAATCGTGTGCTCGCCGCCGATGACGATCGGTACGCCCCGCGTCAGCACCTCGGCGGTCGTGCGCTCGATCTCGGCCAAGGCCGCCTCGAGCGCCAGGGCGCCGAGGTCGAGGTCGCCGAGGTCGGTCAGGCCGACGTCGAACAGGTCGCCGTCCAGAATCGGGCTGTATGACTCGATGTTGTGCGACGCCCGGCGCACGGTCGGTGGCGCTTCGCCGGTCCCGAGCCGACCGGAGCCGGTCAGGTCCAGCGGGGCGCCGAACAGGAAGAAGCGGGCGCCCTCGACGGGCCCGCTCCCCCAGAACGGCTCGTCGGGCGGGGTCGGCGTCATCACGGCGCGGTCACTCGGTCGCGGCGGGTGCCGACGTAGACGACGCCGATAGGGGTGATGCCGATGCGGTCGAAGAAGAAGCGGGCGACATTGCCGCGACCGTGGAGCCTGGCGCCGGAGTCGGCATGGTAGGGACCTCCCCCGATGATGTGGGCGCGGTCATGTCGACGATCGGGGCGTGCGCCGGCGAGGTGACGGTCAGGTAGGCGGGCAGGGCGAACGCCGCGCGATGGCCGTCCGGCGTGTAGTAGCGCGTCCCGGCCGGTGGCGCGCGACGCGGCTCGCGCGGGTCGAGCTGCCTGGAGCCGACGGTGAAGCTCCACAGGACACCGGGATACGCCGGCACGTGGCCGAGATAGGTCTCGACGATCGGGAAGACGCGCCGCATCCGGTTGACGGCGGCGTCCAGCTCGTCGCGCATCAGGAGCGGCGAACCGGTCTGCATCGCCAGCAGGCCGTCCGGCGCGAGCGCCGTCGCGCAGAGTCGGTAGAACTCCTCCGAGATCAGCCCCTCGGCCGGGCCGACCGGGTCGGTCGAGTCGACGAGGATGACGTCGAACGGCTGGCGGGCCTCGCGGAGGTACTGGAGGCCGTCGCCAATGACGAGCGTGGCGC
>JALYGH010000735.1 GCA_030777205.1 Chloroflexota bacterium | reverse complement strand
CATGTGGGCCGAGTCGATCGCGACGAAGTCCGGGGCGCCGAAGAAGTCGCCGACCTTGATCTGGAGGTCGAGCGCCCGCGCGACCGCCGGACCGCGCTCGCCGGCCAGCATCGCCCGCTCCTCATCGGTGAGCCGCATCGGCATCCTCACTCCCCCGGTGGCGCACAGGCGCGCCAAGCCGGCCCGCTTCTCATCACCGTTGCCCCCATCTCGCTCGTCGAGACCACGCCGCAGTGTAGCCGAACCGTGCCGGCGCCAGCGCCCTACGGTGCAATGTCGGCGGTCGGCGGCCAGCGCCCGGCCACGACGACCGCCTCGTCCTCGCCGGGCCAGGGCGGCGTCGTGAAGCAGAGGAACTCCAGAGGCTCCTCGCCGGTCACCCGGAACTGGAACTCCGTCCCGAGCGGCAGGGTGATCGCCAGCCCTGGCCGCATAGTGACGACTTCCTCAACGCCCGTCGCACCGTCCCGCCGCCACAGCTCGCCCGCCCCGCCGACGACGTACCAGATCTCCTCGACCGTCCGGTGCCGCACCGCCACCGAGACCTGCCCGGGCCGCAGCGTGCAATGCACCGTGCTGCCGTCACGCACCTCGGCCAGCAGCCGAACCTCCGACGTATCCGGCGCCAGCACGTCGTATACCTCGGGCATCTCCCGCGTCTGCCAGGGCACGCGTCTCTACTTCCCCTGGAGGTCCAGCGCCAGCAGCGCCCCCGTGACGATGCTCTCGGCGTCGATCTCGTAGTGGCGGTACAGGTCCGCCCGCGTCCCGGACTGGCCGAACTCGTCCACCCCGAGCGGCACCACCTTCGCGCCAAACGCGCTCCCGAGGAAGCTCAGCGCGTGCGAGGCGCCGTCGTGGACCGTCACGATCGGTGCGCGGCGCTCGTCGGCCGGAATCAGCTCGGCCAGGTGGCCGGCATCCACCCCGGTCGTGCCGCTCCGCAGGTGGCGCCGCCGCGACTCGGCCAGGCCCCGGTAGAGCAGGCCCGGGCTGGTGATGTTCAGCACGTTCGCGGCCACGCCCTCCTCGTGGAGCAGCTTCGCCGCTTCGAGCGCCTCCGGCACCATCGCGCCGGCCACCGCGATCTGGACCGTGTACTCGGCCGGCAGGTCCGGCGCGTCCACCCGGCGGTCGACCAGCCGGTAGCCGCCCGCCAGGACCTGGCGGCGCAGGTGGTCCTCGCCGATCCGCGCCAGCGCCGGCTCGAGCAGGCCCTGGTCGACCGCCTTGGTCGAGAGCCGCAGGTACGTCGATGCGCCGTGCTGCCGGTCGGCGATCTGGCGCAGCGCCTCGAGCAGGGTCCACTCCACCTCGCGGGAGAAGCAGGGCTCGTAGAACGTCAGGCTCGGCAGCTCGATCCCGAGCGAGGGCGTCACCGTCGACTGGTGCGCGCCGCCTTCCGGGCTCAGGCTGATGCCGGAGGGCGTGCCGACGATGATCATCTTCGCCTGGTTGTAGAGCCCGTAGATCAGGGCATCCAGCCCACGGCAGACGAACGGGTCGTACACCGTGCCGATCGGGAACAGGTGCTGGCCGCTCAGCTCGTAGGACGTGCCGAGCGCGCCGAGCATCATGAACAGGTTCATCTCCGAGATGCCGAACTCGAAGTGCTGGCCGGTCGGGCCCGGCTCCCAGCGGAGCAGGCGCGGCCCCTCGGCCTCATGGTCCGGCACCGAGCGCGGCGAGTATACGCCGACCTTGTTGATCCAGCCGCCCAGGTTCGTCGACACCGCGACGTCCGGCGCCACCGTCACCAGCCGCTCGCCCACCCGGGGCAGGCGCTCGACTTCGGTCAGCATCCGCCCGAGCGCCTCCTGCGAGGAGCTCTTCGCCACCGGCCGCAGCCCGAGTGTCTCCGGGATCGCGTCCGGCGGCACCAGCGGCGCCGGCTGGACCTCGTCGATGCCGCGCAGCCGCTCGGCGGCCGTCTGGCAGTAGCGCGCCTCCGGCGAGTCCTCCGCGAAGCGGTCCCACTCGCCGCCCTCCGGAATGGTTAGCTTCCGCTGCAGCTCGTCCATCTGCTGCTCGGTGAGCAGCGCCGAGTGGTTCATCGGATGCCCGGCGATCGGCAGGCCCCAGCCCTTGATCGTGTAGGCGAAGACGACCGTCGGCGCGTCCACCTGGGCCTTAGCCTGGGCGAACGCGTCGAGCAGCTCGGCGATGTCGTGCCCGCCCAGATCGGCCAGCAGCTCCGGCAGCTCCTCGTCGGGGATATCCTCGATCGCCTTCGCGACGCTGTGCGGGTCCGACGCGTTCAGGATGAGCCGGCCGCGCGCCTCCTCGCCGGGCACGCGGATGATGCTCTGGTACTCCTGGTTCGACATCTCGTCGATGCGCGTGCGGAGCGCCTCGCCGTGCGGGCGGTCGAAGACCGCCTGGAGCCGACGCCCGTACTTGCACTCGATCACGTGCCAGTTGCTCGCCCGGAACAGCGCCTTGAGCTGGGCGGCGCGGATGCCGGGGATGACCCGGTCGAGGCTCTGGCGGTTCAGGTCGACGATCCAGAGCACGTTGCCGAGATCGACCAGGTGGTCCTCGAAGACGGCCTCCCAGACGTTGCCCTCGTCCAGCTCGGCGTCGCCCATCAGCGCGATGAACCGCTTCGAGGTCACGTCGCCGAAGTGGAGCTGGGCGTAGCGCGCGACGGCCGCCGAGAAGGCCGGCACCACCGCGCCGAGGCCGACCGAGCCGGTCGAGAAGTCAACCGGGTCCGGGTCCTTCGACTTGCTCGGGTACGCCTGGATCCCCTTGAAGGAGCGCAGCTCGGTCAGGTACTTCCGCGGCAGGTTGCCGAGCAGGTACTGGGCGGCATGGAAGGCCGGCGCGGCGTGCGGCTTGACGGCGATGCGGTCGCCGGCCTGCAGCTCCTTGAAGTACAGCGCGGTCAGGATCGAGATGACCGACGCCGACGACGCCTGGTGCCCGCCGATCTTCGACCCGTCGAGGTTCGGCCTGAGGTGGTTGGCATGGTGGATCATGTTGGTCGTGAGCCACAGCACGCGTCGCTGGATCGATTCGAGCACGGCCAGCTCGTCCGCCGGCACGCTCCCCGTCCGCCCTGCCTCAACCGTGAGCATCGTCCCTCCGAA
The DNA here is from genome assembly GCA_030777205.1 of Chloroflexota bacterium. Taxonomy (GTDB): domain Bacteria; phylum Chloroflexota; class UBA6077; order UBA6077; family JACCZL01; genus JALYGH01. The sequence continues at coordinate 7,388 of JALYGH010000735.1, read as the reverse complement.
CCTCGCTGCCAGCCCGGCCTGCCCCTCTAGTATACGGGCCGACCGCGCCCTTGACAGCGCGGTCGCTGTTCCGCATCCTCACTCTATGCGGCACACCTTCGGACCAGGCTTCAAGCAGCTCGCCCTTGCGACCGGCGCGGCGCCATCATCCCGACGACGGCCCCCCGGACGGAGGGCACCGTGATCGAGGTGGGCGCGCGGCGGGTCGAGCGGTCGGACGCCGACGGCCGGCCGGTGGTCGTGCTCGAGACGAACGAGCGCGCCCCGCGCCAACTCACCGTGCCGATGTCGCGGCCGGAGGCGCACATGCTCGCCCATGAGCTGCGCGGCGAGACGACGCTGCCGGGCCTCGCGTACGACGTGCTCGCCGACGTGATGCACGCGCTCGGCGGGGATCTGGCCGCCGTCGAGCTGGCGCCCGGCGCCGACGAGCGGCCGATGGCCCGCCTCCGCCTGGAGTCCCACGAGGGTCGGTCGGTCGTTCCGGCTCGCCTGGGCCTCGCGGTCGCGCTCGCGGCCCGGCTGAAGGTGCCGCTGCTCCTCGACGAGGCGCTGCTCGCCCCGGGCGCCGGGTCGACCGAGGGGGAACCCCGTGCCGAGCCGCCCACCGGCCCGGACGCGACGGCCCCGGCCGAAGTGCCGGACGTCTTCCTCCGCGCCTTCGACGAGTAGCCGCCCGGCCTGCCGCCGCGTCGTCGCCGCTTCCGCTGCACGGGACGGGCGGACGCCCGGGGCTTGACCCGTGGCCTCGAAATTCGCCGGGCGGCCGGCCTACACTGCTAGTGCCACGGCCCGGGTACGCGACGGGCACTGGGTGCCCCTGGGCCACGAGGAGGTGGACATGGCAGATGATCGGCTGGCGTTGATGGCGCACTTGCTGCGCCGCGCGGGCGTCGGCGCGACGCGCGAGGAGCTCGAGGCGTACGCGGCGCGCCCGTACGAGGAGGTCGTCGAGGAGCTCGTCAACCCGGAGCGCTCGCCGGATCTCGACGAGGACGTGCTGGAGCGCTACTATCCCCAACTCTTCGCCAACCAGGACAACCCCGGCACCTGGAACGGGCGCTGGTTCTACCGGATGGTGAACACGAAGCGGCCGCTCGAAGAGAAGATGGCCCTGTTCTGGCACCACGTGTTCGCGACCGGCTGGACCAAGAGCGAGCACACGCCGACGATGCTCGCGCACATCGAGATGCTGCGGCGCAACGGCCTCGGCAACCTCCGCACGCTGCTGCTCGAGCTCTCCAAAGACCCGGCCATGATCTACTGGCTGGACAACTGCGAGAACCACGCCCAGTCGATCAACGAGAACTACGGGCGCGAGCTGCTCGAGCTGTTCTCGATGGGCATCGGGAACTACACCGAGACCGACATCAAGGAGTGCGCGCGCGCCTTCACCGGCTGGACGTTCGAGCAGCCGGTGCCGCTCTACCCGTATGGCCACTACCCGTCGCGCTTCATCTACAAGCCGGAGGACCACGACGACGGCGAGAAGACGTTCCTCGGGCACACGGGCCGGTTCAACGGCGAAGACATCATCGACATCATCGTGAAGCAGGAGGCGACGGCCCGCTTCATCAGCCGCCACATCTATAACTTCTTCGTCGCCGACGAGCCGCAGGTGCCGGCCTGGAGCGTCACCCCGCCCCAGGACCCGGATGCCATCGCGACGCTGATGCAGGCCTACTTCGACTCGGACGCCGACATCCGCTCGATCATGCGGACGATGTTCAACTCGGACTTCTTCAAGGCCGCCCGCTTCAAGCGGGTCAAGTCCCCGGCCGAGCTGGTCGCCGGCACGGTCAAGCTGTCCGGCGACTTCCGCGACGTCGTGCCGGGGCTCGTCCAGCTCGATCAGGCCAGCCGCGTGATGGGCCAGACGCTGATGGACCCGCCGACCGTCGAGGGCTGGCACACCGGCAAGGAGTGGATCGACGGCGGCACGCTGACCGAGCGGATCAACTTCGCCGTGGCCCAGGTGCACGACACGAAGAAGCCGGGCATCCAGTACATCATCCGCCGCCTGAGCGCCGCCGGCCAGCCAATCCCGCCGAGCGAGTTCGTCGAGCGCTGCCTCGATCTGGCCGGGCCAATCGACGTGACCGAGCCGACGCGCAAGACGCTGCTGGAGTTCGCCGAGAGCGGGGGCGACCTGACGTTCGACACCGATGAGGAGCGGGCCAGGAGCGAGGAACGGATCGGGCGGATGCTGACCCTGATCGTTGCCTCGCGCGAGTACCAGTTCGCCTGAGAGTACCGATCGAATTCGATGCATCGCCGCAGAATGTAAGAGTGCTGTCATCCTGAGCGCAGCGAAAGATCTCTGCACGGAGCACAACTGCGCAGTCGCGCTGGTCGGTCCGTAGATCCTTCGCAATCTCAGGATGGCAAATCAGTAGACGATGCTCCCATAGACTCCGAGCGAGCGGCGCACTAAGGAATCGATCGACAGGGAGAGACACGCCAACGGCAGGAGGTCGCCACACTATGGCAGTCAACGGCAACGGCCACGCGAAGAAGAAGAAGGATCCGGTCCTGGTCGTCGTCCAGCTCTCGGGCGGCAACGACTTCATGAACACGCTGGTCCCGTTCACCAACGGCGTATATTACGACGCCCGCCCGCTGGTGCAGGTGCCCGAGGACAAGGTGCTGCCGATCACCGACACGCTCGGCTTCCACCCCTCGGCCGGACCGCTGCGCGAGCTGTTCCAGGCCGGCAACGTCGCCATGGTCCAGGGCATCGGCTACGAGAACTCGAGCCGGTCCCACTTCCGCGCGATGGACATCTGGCACACCTGCGAGCCGAACAAGATCGCCACCGAGGGCTGGCTGGCGAAGGTGATCCGCCTGCTCGACCCGGAGGGCGCCAATCCGCTCACCGGCGTCAGCTTCGGCCGCGGCCTGCCGCGGGCGATGGCCGCGCCGGGCGTCACCGCCACGTCGGTCGATGACCTCGACAACTACGGGCTGCTGACGCCGATTGAGATCGCCGAGCAGCGCCAGCAGGATCTCCAGTTCTTCAAGCGGATGTACACCCCGGCGATCGGCACCGGCATCGTCATGGACTACCTGAGCCAGACCGGCCAGGGTGTCTTGACCGGCGCCGACATGCTGAAGGTAGCGCCGCAGCGCTACAGCTCGACCGTCCAGTACGCGAACAACCCGATCGCCAAGGCCCTCCGCGACGTCGCCCGCGTCCACACCGCCGGCCTGGGCACCCGGGTCTTCTACACGCAGCACGGCGGCTACGACCACCACGCCCAGGAGGTTCCGACCCACTCGCGCCTGCTCGGCGAGGTCTCCGGTGCGCTTGCCAGCTTCATGCAGGACCTGCGCGAGCACAACGCCGCCGACAACGTCGCGATCCTGGTCTTCACCGAGTTCGGCCGGCGAATCAAGGACAACGGCAGCGGCACCGACCACGGCTCCGGCGGCGGGGCCTGGATCGTCGGCGACACCGTCAAGGGCGGCCTCTACGCCGAGTACCCGTCGCTCGCCCCGGCCGACTGGCTGAACGGCGAGGACCTACGCCACACGATCGACTTCCGCGGGGTCTACGGCACGCTGCTCGAGCAGTGGATGGGGATCGACCCGACCGAGATCGTCGGCGGCGTCTACGAGCAGATCCGCCCGTTCAAGTCGACGCCGCTCACGACGGGGGCCTGACATGGCGATCGAAGAGAGGGTCAGACCGACCACGGCGACCAAGCCGTACGCCCTGCTGCGGGCCGGCTTCCCATACCTGACGACGCTCGGCATGCGCCGCGTCACCACCTACCCGATGGACATCGCGATCGGCGAGGAGGGGCGGCTGTACGTCCTCTGCCGCGACGACGGCGCCGGCGCCTCGATCCGGCGGACCAACTGGGACGACGAGGATCTCGATACGATCAGCGGGAACGGGACCGACGAGGGCAAGCTGCTCTGGCCGGTCCAGCTCATCCGCGACGGCGGCGAGAACCTGTACGTCTCGGACGAGGCGACCCACCGCATCTCGGCGTTCGGCCGCGACGGCACGTTCCTGGGCTGCTGGGGCCAGCATGGCAGCGAGCCGGGGCAGCTCAACCGCCCCTCCGGCATCGCGTTCGACGCCGACGAGAACCTGTACGTCGTCGACACGATGAACCACCGCGTCCAGAAGTTCACCAAGGACGGGTGGTTCATCCTCGCCTTCGGCCGGCATGGCAGTGGCGAGGGCGAGCTCGACATGCCCTGGGGCATCGCGGTCGACTCGGACGGCGACGTCTACGTCGGCGACTGGAAGAACGATCGCGTCCAGAAGTTCACCGCCGAGGGCGACTTCGTCATGGCGTTCGGCCACTCCGGCAGCGGCGACGGCGAGCTGAACCGGCCGGCCGGCGTCGCGGTCGACGCCCACGGCGACGTCTACGTCGCCGACCGTGGCAACCACCGAGTCGTGCTGTTCGACAAGACCGGCCGCTACGTCGAGCAGTTCATCGGCGACGCGACCCTGTCGAAGAGCGGCCGACGCTACATCCTGGCCAACCCGAAGGTGCTTCGGGGCCGGGAGATGACGACCCTTGAGCACACCAAGCGGCTGCGCGGGCCGGCTTCGGTGCGCCTGGATGACGAGGGCCGCATGTACATCCCGGACTACGGCAGCCACCGCATCCAGGTCTACCAGAAGGAGGCGTACCCGCTCAGCGAAGCCGACATCTGGGCCCCGCCCAAGGCCCCGTTCCTCTACAACGTGTGACGGAGGAGCAAGGAGCATGGTAGGGGCGAACCGCTGGTTCGCCCGTCTTGCACGCGATGTGGCCGGGGCCCCGAGCCCAACCCCGCTGTCATCCTGAGAGGGGCGTAGCCCCGCGAAGGATCTGGTTTCCTCAGTGTCCGGAGTACGGGATCCTTCGCAAGTCTACGACTTGCTCAGGATGACAGAGGGGGTGGGCTCAGCACATTGGTCCGATTGCCTCGAACCCTCATTGCTCCTTGATCCTGGAGCGCAGCGACCCATGCCGATGATGTTCGGGTTCTCCGGCCAGCGCCGGCAGCTCCTCGAGGCCGAGGCGCAGCGGTTCGCTGCCGAGGCGTACGGCTACGGCGCCCTGCGCGCCTACCTGGTGGGCGACCTGGCGGCCGGCCGTGTCGGACCGGAGACCGAGCTCGAGATCGTGGTGATCCAGGAGACGGACGAGCCGTTCCACCGCCGCGCCGACTTCTGGGTCGCCCACATCAGGCCGCGAGTCGGCACGCGCTTCCTGGTCTACACCCCAGACGAGTTCGAGGCCTTCGAGGAAGACGACCTGCTGCTGCTCGAAGCGGTCCGCGTCGGGGAGGTGCTGGTTGGCTGAGCACCCGGCAGTCGATCGACACCGGCGCGACGCGGACCGCTGGCTCAAGCAGGCCGAGTACGATTTGGCCGATGCCGAGTTCGCGGCGTCGGGCGGCCGCCACGCGCTGGCATGCTTCCTCTCGCACCAAACGGCAGAGAAGGCGGTGACCGGCTACCTGCTGGCGCGCGGCGCCGAGCGGGTCTGGGGCCACGCCCTGGCCGACCTCTGCGAGGACGCGATGGCGGTCGACCGCTCGTTCGATCTCGTCAAGTCGCTGGCCGGCCTCCTCGACAAGCACTACCTCGGGGCGCGCTACCCCTCGGCGCTGCCCGGCGGGGTCCCGGCCGAGGCGTTCGACGCCCAGGACTCCGGCCGCGCGCTCGAGATCGCCCGCGAGGTGCTCCGCTTCGTCGGCGAGCGCCTCGCCGACCCGACCACCTGATCGCCGCCGCCGCCCGCGTCCTCATCCGCGTCGGTCCGGCTCGGCTCACCCTGGCCGAGGTCGCCGGCGAGGTCGGCCTGGTCCCGGCCACCCTGATCCAGCGGTTCGGCTCGAAGCGCGGCCTCCTCCTGGCGTATGCCGAGCACGCCGCCGACTCGGTCGCCCCCCAGTTCTGGGCCGCCCGCGCCGAGGGCGCCTCGCTCGCCCCATTTCGCCCGTCGTAACGAGTGCTCGCGAGGCTCACGCCGTCGGCCGGCAGCGAATGCCGGCACGATGCGCGGATCACAAACTCCTTGCGTCTCGGCCGAGGGGACTAGACGGGGCGCCCAAACCATCCAATAATGAGAGCTGTCACGCGATCGTACGACTCGGACATTCCCCAGGGCGGTGAGCTTCCGGGCCACGCGCAACCGAGCGAGGAGATGGCCCGATCCTTGCTTTGCGGGCGGTGGGAGTCCGGTGACACAGGAAGCTTGGAGGAATGCGCGCGATGGAACGGTGGAGTCTCGGGTGGTGGCATCTCTGGCGGCACGTCGGTCTGGTGGCCGTGGCGGCGATGGTCGCGCTGGCACCATTCTCGAGCGGCGTTGCACGCGCCGAGGACGAGAGCGGCGGCAAGTGGCTCCAGACGTTCCTGCCGGCCGACCTCTGGTCGGGCACGCACGAGGACGCGATCAGCTTCGGCACGGTGCGCCCATTCACCTACTTGCAGATTCATGGCGAGGCAGAGAACGGCCGCTTCTACGTCTTCAACCCGAAGACGAACGGCTTCGCCTACGTGGACGCGAAGTTCGTCGGGCCGAGCACGCCGCCGCCGGAGTCGTACTTGAAGGGCCCCCGCGTGCTCGAGGAGGTCAACCGGCCGGCCCGGGCCGCGGGGACCGCGAGCATCTGGCGCGAGCCTATCGAGAGCGAGCAGGGCTGGGTCAAGGATGCCGCGCACAACGAGATCCTGGTCGTCCAGGATCTGGTCGAGGGAGAAGACGGCCGCCCCTGGTACCGCCTCGCCGATAGCACTTATGTGCCGCGGGACCGGGTCCGCGTGCCGCCGGCGGCCCAGGAGAGATTCGGCCGCTGGATCGACGTCAGCCTCTCCGCGCCGACCATCGTGACGGCGTACGAGAACGGTACGCCGGTCTACTCGGCGCTCGCGATCCACGGCACTCCCGGCTGGGAGACACCGCTCGGGACGTTCGTGATCCAGCGGCGCGTCGCCAACGAGCGGATGCGCGGCCCGGGTTACGACGTCTCCGGCGTGCTGTTCACGCAGTACTTCACCGGCGTCGGCCACTCGCTCCACTACAACTACTGGTCGAGCAACTGGGGCTACGCTGGCAGCCACGGCTGCCTCGGCATGAACTACGACGACTCGCTCTGGTTCTGGAACTGGGCGACGGTTGGCACCCCGGTGGTGATCCACTGGTAGAAAGTCCAGGCCCCCAGCTCGGCGGCTTTGGGCCGGATGATCGCGACAGCGTGCTTCGCGCCGGTCACCCCAGCCCAGGTGTCCCCCAACCCAGGTGTCCGTCCAGGTCGAGTGCTATAGATCGTCAGAAAACGTTCTGCGTTAGGCAGCGTCGGCCACCGTCGCCGGGGGCGCGCCGTCGGGTTCGGCCATGTGCTCGAGGTAGCGGCCAAACAGGGCCTTGACG
>JALYGH010000734.1 GCA_030777205.1 Chloroflexota bacterium | reverse complement strand
CCGCCGACCTGCTGAACGAGCTGGACGAGCAGGAGATCGCCGACCTGATCTTCCGGCACGGCGAGGAGCCGCGCTCGCGGCGCGTCGCGCGGCAGATCATCCGACGCCGCGCGAGCGCCCCGTTCCGCACCACCGGCGACCTGGTCGCGGCGGTCGAGGCGGCGCTTGGGCCGCGCCGCGGGCGGATCCACCCCGCGACGCGCACCTTCCAGGCGCTGCGGATCGCCGTCAACGACGAGCTCGGCGCGCTCGACGAGGCCCTGCCGCGGGCGGCCGGCCTGCTCCGACCGGGCGGACGGCTGGCGGTCATCGCGTTCCACTCGCTGGAAGATCGCCGCGTGAAGCAGTTCTTCCGCACCGGCGGCACCGCCGATGCGCCACTCCGGGCGCTCACCAAGCGCCCGATTCAGCCGTCCGACGAGGAAGTCGCCCGGAACCCGCGCTCGCGCAGCGCGAAGCTGCGGGTCGCCGAGCGGCTTGCATCGGACAGTAACCCACAGAGAGGACGCTTGGAGGAGGGGATGCGTGAGTAGTCTTGCCCCGTCCCGATCCGTGCCCCTGCTCGCGCGGCTCGGCGGGCGACTCGAGCTCGGTCGGCACCGAGGCCTCATCCTGGCGGGCCTCCTATTCGTCGGGCTTGCGCCGCCGGCGTACCTCCTCCAGACCGGCAACGCGCTCTCGACGGGTTACACGATCCAGCGCCTCCAGGCTGAGCGCACCCAGTGGATCGTCAAGAACGAGCAGTTGACCGCCGAGATCGCCCGCGCCCGCTCGCTCGCCTGGGTCGAATCGGAGGCGGTCAACCGGCTCCGCATGCAGCGGTCGGCCGAGCAGATCCTCGTCCGGGTGGACGTCCCGCCGCCGTCGGCGATCAGCTCCGGCGCGTCGGCCGGCGCGCGAGTCAGGGCCGAATCGGCCCAGCCGGCCGTGACGCCGGCCTGGACCAACCCCGTCGGCGCGGTCCTGGCGAACCTCCTGGCAGGTCGCTGACCCTCGATGACCGCGAGCACGCGAGCCCGGCTCTACCTGCTTGGCGCGCTGTTCCTGGGCTGCGCGTTCGTCCTGGTCTACCGCCTCTACTCCTACCAGGTCATCCAGCACGAGTACTACCGCCGCCTCGCGAACCAGGAGCATCGCGAGACGATCACCGTCATCCCGCGCCGCGGGTCGCTGCTGGACGCCAACGGCAACCCGCTCGCGTTGAGCGTCGCGCTCGACGCCGTCCAGGTGGTCGGCAAGGACGTCCCCGACCCGCAGGCCGCCGCGGTGGCGCTGGCGCCCGTCCTGGAGATGCCGCCGGGCGAGATCCTCGCGCGGATCGATCCGGCCAGCCAGCGCGCCGTCACCATCCGGGCCGGCCTGCCGGCGGCGGCGGCGGACCGGGTTCGGGACGTGGTCCGCGACAAGGAGTTGTACGGCATCTCCCTCGTCCAGGCGCCGGTGCGCCAGTATCCCGAGGGCTCGATCGCCGCCCAGGTCATCGGCTACCTCGGGAACGACCGCGACGGGCTGGCCGGGCTCGAGTACTACTTCGAGGACGAGCTCGCCGGCGAGCCGGGCATGATCGACACCGAGCTGGACATCACGCGCCAGGAGCTGATCCTGGCCCGGCGCGTGGTGAAGCCGCCGCGCGAGGGTACCGACCTCGTCCTCACGCTGGACCGATTCGTCCAGCGGGTCATCGAGCGCGAGCTTGCCGAGGGCGTGCGGCAGAACGACGCGACCGGCGGGACGATCATCGTCATGGACCCGTCGACCGGCGGCATCCTCGGCATGGCCAGTTACCCGACCTACACTCTCGCCGACCCGATGGACTTCCGCCCGGAGGAGCAGACGCTCCACAAGTCGGTGGCGGTCACCAACCAGTACGAGCCGGGGTCGGTGATGAAGGTGGTCACGATGGCGGCCGGCCTGGAAGCAGGCGTCGTCGCGCCGACGACGACGATGCACGACGGTGGCGTCATCAGCTTCCCGGGCGTCGCGCTCAGGAACTGGGACCATGGTGCGAATGGCGTCATCAGCATGACCGAGGTGCTGATCAAGTCGTCGAACGTCGGCACGTACTTCGTCGCCGATCGCCTCGGGCGGGACGAGTTCTACCGGTTCCTGGGCCTCTTCGGGTTCGGGCAGCCGACCGGCGTCGAACTGCCCGGCGAAGTCCCGGGCACGATGCGCACGCCGGTGAGCGAGGGCTGGTCACCCGTGGACCTGGCGACGAACGGATTCGGCCAGGGCGTCGCCGTCACCCCACTCCAGATGTTGACCGCCATCGCCGCGATCGGCAACGACGGCGTCCTGATGCGCCCGACGCTGGTCAAGGAGTTCATCCGCGCCGACGGCGTCCAGCGGCCCGAGCCCCACGCCGTCCGCCGGGTCGTCTCCCCCGAGACGGCGCGCACGCTGCGCGAGATGATGGTCGAGGTGATCGAGCAGCCGGCCCTCCAGCCGCACAGCATCCCCGGCTACCACATCGCCGGCAAGACCGGGACGGCCGACTTCGTGAGCACCGGCGGCTACAACACGAGCAAGACGTACGCGTCGGTCGTCGCGCTGCTGCCGGCCGACACGCCGCGGCTTGCGATCCTGATCCGGATCGACGCGCCGAAGGCGCTGTACGGCGGTCGGGTGGCCGTGCCGATCCTCCAGCGGGTGGGTCAAGACCTGCTGGCCTACTATAGAATACCGGCCACGGCAGAGGGTCGATGACCTTATCGCGACACGATGCCAAGAATATTCGTCTCGTCGCGCCCGTCGTCGACGGTCCGCCGCCCTTGGTTAGGGGTGCCGGCGGTGAGCCGGGCGCGGACGGACGGTCGGCGACCGCCGACAGGATCGAGTGCATGGTAACAGCAGAGTCAGCGGCACGGTCCGGGCCGGCCGGCGAGCGCGCGGCGAGCAGGATGCCCGAGGCTGACCCGCGGTCCGCGGTCCCCTGGGCCGCCTTCCTCCTGACCTTCGTGCTCCTGTTGCTCACCGCCAACTTCCTGGCCAGGCTCCAGCCGATGGCGCTCTCGTTGTCGTTCGGCGTGTTCTCCTGCCTGCTCGCGCTCTTCGCCGGGTTCCCATTCGTCCGCCTGCTCAAGCAGCGCGGGCTCGGCAAGAAGGTGCGCGTCGAGGGGCCGAGCAGCCACATCGAGACCAAGACCGGCACGCCCACCATGGGCGGCCTGCTCATCTGCGGCATCGTTCTGGTCGTGACGGCCGTCCTCACCTTCACGGCCTACCGGACCGAGGGGCGCTCGATCCTGCTGCCCCTCTTCGTGCTCGTCGGGTGCGCCCTGCTCGGCGCCGTCGACGACCGGATGACGATCCAGGGGATCGGCAGCACCGGCATGTCGGTCCGGTTCAAGCTGCTCTGGCAGTTCGCCATCGCCACCGTGGCGGCCGTCGCCCTCTGGCACCCCCAACTGCTCGGGGTCGACTTCCTGTACGTGCCGACCATTCGCGAGCAGATCCACACGCCGGCCTGGTTCTTCATTCCGCTGGCCGTGGTCGCCATCGTCGGCTCGGCGAACGCCGTCAACCTGACCGACGGGCTCGACAGCCTGGCCGGGTGGACGGCCTTCGTGGCGTTCAGCGCCGTCGGCGTCATCGCCTACCTGTACCAGCAGCACTACCTGGTGACCTTCTGTTTCACCGTGGCCGGGGCGGTGATGGCCTTCCTCTGGTTCAACGCCCACCCGGCCCAGGTCTTCATGGGCGACACCGGCTCGCTGGCCCTCGGCGCCACGCTCGCCGTCGTCGCGCTGATGGTCGGCCAGGTGCTGCTGGTGCCGATCATCGGCATCGTGTTCGTCGCCGAGGCGCTCTCGGTCCTCCTCCAGACCTTCTACTTCAAGTACACCCGGCGCCGGTATGGCGTTGGCCGGCGGCTGTTCCGGATGTCGCCGCTCCACCATCACTTCGAGCTGGGCGGCTGGTCGGAGACGCACGTGACCCAGCGGTTCTGGATCGTGAGCGTCATCTTCGCCATGCTCGGCGTGGCGCTGGCCCTGATCTAGCCGGCGGCAGCCCATCGACGGGCTGCGCCAACCGACGCGAGGAGGCGGCACGGGGTGGACCTGCGGGACAAGCGAGTCACGGTCGTCGGGCTCGGGCGCGAGGGCCGCGACCTCGCCGCCTTCCTCGCCCATGAGGGTGCCGAGGTCCTGGTGACCGACGCACGCCCGGCCGAGGCCCTCGCGGACCAGGTCGCGGCCCTGCCGGTCCGACCGATCCGCTTCGCCCTCGGCGGCCATCCGCCGGACGAGTGCCTCGACGCCGACGCGCTGTTCGTCAGCCCGGGCGTGCCACCGGACATCCCCCTGCTCGTCGAGGCCCGCCGCCGCGGTCTGCCGATCTCGAGCGCCACGGCCCTCTTCTTCGCGCGCTGCCCGGCCCCGATCGTCGGCATCACCGGATCGAGCGGCAAGACCACGACGACGGCGCTCACCGGCCGCATCTTCGTGGCGGCCGGCCGCACGACGCACGTCGGCGGCAACATCGGCGTGCCGATGCTCGGCCGGCTCGCCGAGATCCGCCCGACCGACTGGGTCATCCTCGAGTTGAGCAGCTTCCAGCTCCAGCCGCTGCGGGTCAGCCCGCACATCGCCGCGATCACCAACATCACCCCGAACCACCTCGACCGACACGCCTCGATGGAGGAGTACCGCGACGCCAAGGCGAACATCGTCGCCCACCAGAGTCCCGGCGACCGGGCCATCCTCAACGCCGACGACCCGACCTCGCGCGAGATCGCGGCGCCGCACGGGCGGCTCCTGTTCAGCCTCGAGCGGCCCGTCGCGGGGGCGTACCTCGACGAGGACCGGCTGACGCTGGACCACGACGGCATCCGCGAGGTCGTCTGCCGGACGGCCGACCTCCGCATCCCCGGCCGCCACAACGTGGCCAACACCCTGACCGCCTGCCTGCTCGCCAGCGCGGCCGGCATCGGCCCGGCCGCGATGCGGGCGGCGATCGAGGGGTTCACGGGCGTCGCCCATCGCCTCGAGCTGGTCGCCGAAGTGGACGGCGTCCGTTACGTGAACGACTCGATCGCGACGGCGCCCGAGCGCAGCCTGGCTGCCCTGGCGGCGTTCGCCGGTCAGCCGTTGCTGCTGCTGGCCGGCGGTCGGGACAAGCACCTGCCGATGGAGGAGTGGGGGCGCCAGATCGCGCGGGGCGTGCGCGAGCTGATCCTGTTCGGCGAAGCCGCGCCGCTCGTCGAGCGGGCCGCGCTGGCCGGCGGGATGGCGCCCGAACGGATCCACCACGCCGGCACGGTGCGCCGGGCAGTCGAGCTGGCGCGGGGGCTGGCGCGCGCCGGCGACGTGGTGCTGCTGTCGCCCGGCGGCACCAGCTACGACCAGTATCGCGATTTCGAGG
>JALYGH010000733.1 GCA_030777205.1 Chloroflexota bacterium | reverse complement strand
GCGACGCGCACCGCGATCCCGACCTTCGCGACCGAGGAGTACGCGCCCGTCGATGAGCCGGCGTTGTGGCCCCGCCCGCCGAGCGGAGACCGCGCAGCGCCTCGTGCTCGGTGCGACTGCCCTCGCTGCTCGGCGCGCCACTCGGCGTCGCGGGGTGCTGACCGCACACGTCCCGCGCAACGGCGGACGCCGTGCCGCCGCATGGCCCGGTGCCCGCCACACGGCCCACGCGCCCGACCTCGCGCGGCATCGGACGGCGACGAGGCCCAGGAAGGCCCCTGAGCGCATCGCCACGGCCCGAAACGCGCCGGGGCGGACCCGAGAGGTAAGGGGCGTCCCTTGAACGTCCGTTCTAGCTCTTCACAGTGTATCCACCACGATGGACTCCTTTGTTCGGCGCGGCCGATGGTGCTCGTGCCGGCGAGGATGCCCACGTGCGCCGCTTCTAGCTCGATCCACTCCTCGGTGCAGACGAGGATCATCTCGTTCGGCTGCACGAGCACGTGCATGTCGACGGGCATGCCGACGGTCTGCTCGGACTCGTCGTCGGTGATCTCCTCGACGGGCTTCGCCACGTACGTCACAACCTCGCCGTGCCGCGACCGCCACCGCCGGATCGCCGGCCGCATGCGGCGGTCGACGCTCGCCGGCCCGACGGCGACGGGCTACGTCGCGCGCGGGTCGGGGTCGATCAGCAGCCTGTCGCTGGCGAGCGGGCGGACGATGTCGGTGAAACCGAGGACCATTCACGAGTCGCCGGTCGACTTGCTCACCATGCCGCCTGCACCTGAGTGCCAGGTGTGGGATCGCTTGGAGACGCCGCCGACGACGCATTGCCGGGCGAAGCGCCCGCCCCGGCCAACATCCTGACCGGAGAGCCTGTACCGCCGGCGGTACATGGGGTCGCCGCCGAACCCCCGGCCTCTCATGGCTGGAGTCGAACGCCAAAGCGCCGGTCGACTACGCAGACGACACCTACGGCGGGGCGGGGGAGCTGTTCAACGTTGCCTTCATGCTGGGCTACAGCGACGAGGATGAGGGGCTACGGGCCTGTCGCCGCTCAACATCCGGAGCGCCCCGAGCATCGAGCCGCCCCGCACAGGTGGGCACGTCGAGCAGCCCACCCCGCCGGCGGCAGCACGGTCGACTCCGCCCGCGTTCGGCCGCGCTCCGTGGAGTTCCTCCCGCCTCCGGGGGTTGTCGCGCCGTCGGTCCCCAGCGACCCGTCGTACCCGCTGCTCGCAGCCGCGCGGTGCCGTGACGACGAGGACCAACTGCGTACCGCCGGCGGTATGATGCGTCGCCTCGTGAGATAGCACCGGTGGTATATGGCCACGACCGACGAGATACCACCGGCGCTATCTCGCCCACTGCCCAGTGGCTCCCCATACCACCGGTGGTATGGGGGGGCTATAGTGCGTTCGGACCTCGCGGCCGAGGGGCAGCCCGTCATCTCGATCGACGCGCTCGTGGATTTCGTCCCATGTCGATAGCTCGACGGGGCCAAGGCCGCCGATGCGCCGTCGCCCGACGCTCGCAGCCACTCGTCTCGTGGGTCGTCGCGCTCCGCGCGGTGGGCGCGCGGCGCGCGGTCGCGTGCGCCGGCGGCCCCTCCATTCGCTCGTTTTTGGGCCCCCGGGCACCCGGACAGCCTCCAACAGCCATTTTCTCTCCCCTACCACGGCAGTCCTGACCGGGGAGCCATAACACCCTTATCGTAGGAGGCGTTATCTGTTACCCCCCGGACCACGTCCCGGACGAGCGTCCCCTTCGAATGATGGCGTCCGCACGTGGCAATGCACCGGTAACAGTTAGCAGGAGGGGCGTTACTCCCCCTGTTACCCTCCGAGTGCCAACGCCCGATGAAGCGGGACGACGTTGTCGGCGGGTGCGTCGGCCCCTGACCTGAGTCGCCAGCCGGCCTCGACGCGCTCGACCACGCCGCGCTTGGCGAGTCGCAGGAGCATCATGTTCACGGCCTTGACGTTCACCCGGAGGATTTCCGCGAGCGGCGTCGGCATGAGCGGCCCATCCGCCAGGGCCAGCGTCGCGATGAGCCGGTCTGCTTGTGGGGAGAGGCCCCGCTGGTGCTGACGGGGACGACCGAGCCGGACATCGTTTGACGGGTACTTCGCCGCCGACGCGATGATCCGGTCAACCTCGTCGCGTCGCAGCGGCGGCCGGCAGTGCGCGTTCGCCGCATGCACCGTGGTCTCCACGACATCCAACCGCGTCCCACGCCCGATGAGGCTGGCCGCCGCCGCGAAGAGAACCCTGTTACGGTGTCCTTCTTCGACGCCCCTCAGTGCGACGGCGACGATGTCATCTTCTCGCCTGCGGCTCGCCTTCGACGGTGGCGCGGGCGACGTGCGGGCCGGTAGCAGGCAACGGGCGTCCAGTGCCGCACCGTCGTGATGCTCGCGAAAGCGCACGCTGCCGACGGGGCACGCGGGCAAGTAGTAGAACCGCCCCGCGTCCTTCGTCGACGGGTCGCCCAGTCCCCCGAACACCGCCTCGTTCAGCCGGGGCCACAGCCGTGGCCACTCGTGGGGTGGAACCGGCTCGACGAACGGGACGACGATCCGACCTTGAACGCATCCGCCGAGAAGTTGAATGTGCTGTGCGCCACCCAGGCGAACGGCTCCAGGCGTCGCGTGATGAGCGACCAGTCGATCTGCGCCGACCCGTCAATGTCGCACACCGCGCACGAGATCTCCAGGACGCTGCGCGTCGACCGCCGCTTCCCGTCGGCGTAGATCGTCGGGGACCAGCCACGGCCGTCCTTGTCTTCCCGCTCGTCGAACTCGGTGAGCAGCGCGACCAAGTCCGCCCACGAGAGCATGCGCCGGGTCGGCCATGCCGTCGTCGAGGCCGGCTCCCCGAATGTGCTGATCGCAAGTTGCGGCGGCAACGGCCCCGTCGCCGCCGTTAGCTCCTCCGCCATGGCATCGGCGCGGTAGACCCCGTCGCTCCGCCCGTCCTGCCCGGACGCGGCGCGCTGACTGCTTGCCGAGGTACCCTTACTGTGAGGATCGCGTGACGGTCGCATCGTCATCGCGCGCCTCCTCGCCGGCCGCCGCCGTCTGATCCACGGCGGCGTCGCCATTCTTGGGGGCACGGCCCTTCGCGCGGGCGCGGGCGCTCGCCAAGGCGAGCCTGGCCATGTGCGCCTTGCGTGCGCACTCGGCGCGACGCAGGCGCTCGACCTCGGGCAGCGCGCCCTCGGGATCGACCTCGCGCTCGAACCGCTTTAGGAACGCGGCGCGGGCAGGCGCGGTCGTCTCGCGCGGGTCGCGGCGCGCATGGAGCGCGTAAGCGCCGATCCGACCACGGAGCGCCATCTCGCTCGCGTCGAATCGGCGCGGAACATTCCCTGCACGATTCTGCACGGTAACCTCTACTGAGGGGACGCGCCGCCGTGCGAGGCTCCCGCTTACCGTGCGCCACGAGGGACTTAGTCGGCAGGGCTATTCGACTAGTCTAAGTGTGCCACAGCGTCCATCTCGGCCACCACGTCATGCCAAGGTCGCACACGCTGCAAGCCCCGGCACTCATGCGGAGTCCCTGCCACCCGCACCCGTAGGCACACGGCGCAGTGGTAGGGACAGTCGTCCGAACAATCCGCCGGGAAGTCCACCCGGCTCACCTGGTCACAGACTGGGCAGCGGAAGCGGAAGGGTACGGGCCTGAAGACGTGATCTGTGGCGGGTTCTTGACTCTTCCGCTTCGCGTAGACGCGCCGGCTCTTGATACGGAACTGCCGCCATGGAACCCGCTCGCGCTTGGCATCCTGCCACTGGCGCTCGCACCGCTTTCTGAGCACAAGCAATGACTCGGGGTCGTCGCTCAGTGGACCGCCCGTGAACATGTAGGAGTCGATCGCTATCAAGTGCCCTAGGTGGGGCAGCAAGATGACCCCAATGTAGGCGCTACAACTGGGAATGCCGCAGCCGATCCAGAGATGCGGGAACGTGCCGATCCTGGCCTTCAGGCCGCCGTCGGCCCGCGCCCCCGATTCTCCCGCCGAGAGGTTGCCGGAGGACGAGGTGTGCCGCTGGTCGCTCATATCCGGTCTCCCGGAGATAGTCGTCGGTAAGCCGCTCGGGCGCGCTCGGCGGCCGCCGACGCCCCGTACCGCCCGAGCATGTCTCGCGAACGCCAGCCGGCCAGCATCATCAGATCCTGCTCCTGGCCGCCGCTTGCGAGCCAGCTATGGGCGAAGCCATGGCGCATGAGATGGGCGTGGACGCCCTCCAAGCCGGCCTGCTTCGCCCGACGCCGCACGAGCAGATCGACCGCGCTGTCGCCAAGCGGACCCTGCGGCCCGAGCCACAAGGACTCGGAGTCCGCATGCCGATGCCGCGCTCGCTCGCGCAGGTACCGGTCAATGGCCTGGGCCGTCTTGCGGCCGAAGGGGCAGGCGCGCGGGCGGCGGAACTTGCCGACCACCAGCGCCACGTTGTTGTCGAGGTCGATGTCAGAGAGCTTCAGGTAGGCGAGTTCCGACCGCCTCATCCCGGTGTCGATGAACAACCTGAAGATCGCCGTGTCGCGCCGCGCGAAGAAGTCCTTGCCCTCGCACGCCTTCAGCAGCCGCTTCAACTGCTCGTCGGAGAGCATTTGGGGAGGCTCCTCCGGCACCGTCGGCTGCTTCATGCGTGCCATGGGCGATGCGGTGATCTCGCCGTCCTCGACGGCCCACTTGAAGAACGCCTGCAGCCCCCGGAAGCGCGTCTCGGCCGTGGCCGGCTTCGCTCGCCGCAGCACGTCGGTGATGAACTCCTCGACGTGCTCGCGGGTGATGTTCGCGACCACGACCGGCATGCCCCGCGAGGCCAGGAACCGACCGAACTGCTGCACGCTGATCGTGTAGATGCGGATCATCGCCGGCGAGCGATTCAGCGCCAGCAGGCCGCGCTCGAACGACTTCGCCAGGACCCAGTAGTCGCCGGTCGTCGCGCCGCCGGCCGCCGCATGCGCGCCCCGAGGCCGCCCCGCCGTTGCCGATCGCGCCATGGTCCCCCCTATCGAACAGGGTGTCGAGGTATCACGTCGAGGAGCGCTGTGGCAGAACATGTGTTCGCCTACGCCACAGCATAGCACATCGCGCCCTATCTGGTACGGAGGGGCGATCAGCGCGTCAGCAGGCTGACGCTCTCGACATGATACGTCTGGGGGAACATGTCGATCGGCTGGACGGACCGGAGGGCGTAGCCGCCGTCGCGGAGGATCGCCAGGTCGCGGGCGAGCGTGGCCGGCTCGCACGAGACGTACACCACCCGCTCCAGCTCCGCCGCGATCAGCGCCTCCAACACCGGCGGCTCGCAGCCGACGCGGGCCGGGTCGAGCAGCACCTTCGTCGGGCGCTCCGCCAGCTTCGGCAGCACGTCCTCCGTCTTGCCGGCGATGAAGCGCGCGTTCGGCAGGTCGCGGCAGTTCAGCTCGGCGTCCTTGACCGCCGCCGGCGACTCCTCGATGCCCACGACCGAACCGACGAGCGGCGCCACGATCGCCGCGAACGTCCCGACGCCGCAGTAGGCGTCCACGACGACATCCTCGACCTGGGGATCGAGCCGGTCGAGGCCGACGAGGACGAGCACCTCGGCCATCGACAGGCCGTCGTCCGGGATCAGGTGGCCGAAGCGCCGCGCGATCTCGGGCGACGGGAAGTCCGGGCCGCGTCGCTCGCGCCTAGTATTGACCTGGAAGAAGGCCGGCGCGGCCACCCGGAACCGCCGCCCAAGCAGCTCCTCGTACAGGTCGGTCTGGCCGGAGGCGAGCTGGACGGTGTGGGCGC
>JALYGH010000732.1 GCA_030777205.1 Chloroflexota bacterium | reverse complement strand
GCGCCGCGTCGTCGAAGCCGACGGCCTGCTCACCAGCTCCGAGCTCGCCGACCGGGTCTGCGACGCCTACGGGTGCCCTCACGAACCACACCTCGCCATGCCCGACCAGGTCGCCTGATCGAGCACTCGGCCCCGGCGTCTGGCTGCAGGTGGTCGACCTGCGCTCGTACGAGGGGCGCCCGGTCGTCGATGCCGCGGTCGTGACCGACGACGTCGCGGTCTGGCTGCCCGGGCCGGGCGAGCCGAGCGTGAGCTGGTCGGAGGTCGCGCCCGACGTACCGGTCGTCCTGCGGCTCCCCGGTCGGTCGCCGCGCTGGCCGAGCGATCACGGGCCGGATCGGCTGCTGGCCGTGGTCGGCGACGGGGCCGAACCGTCCGGCGAGCCCGATGCTGGGACTGTGCGCTATCTGGGGCACAAGCGCCACGGCGCGGTCGAGGTCGTGATCGACGCCGACGGCCCGGCCATTCGCGTCGAGCGCTGCGTCGATGGACTGGAGTGCCGAGCCGGGCACCCGCGTCCCGACGACTGAGGCGATCCGTGGCAAGTCCCCACGCGCGGGCGCCGGTGTCGTCTACAATCGGGGCACGCGCGGCGACCGGAGGAGGCGTGATGGTGACTGGGTGGCGGCGGCGCCTCGTCTTCGCCCTGGCCCTGCCGACCGTGGCGCTCGCGGGCTGCCAGAACTTGCCGCCCATCCCGTTACCCGGCAACCCCTTCCGCTCGGCGCCGACGCCCGAACCGTCGCCCGCGGCTGCCGCACCGATCGTGATTGGGGCGCCCACCCCGACGCCGGCGTTCACGCCATTCTGGGTGAAGAACCACCGACTCACCGAGCTGTGGAGCCATCCGACCGATGGACCGGGCGTCACGAGCTTCGGCACGACATCGGCCCAGTTCTGCTCGTTCCAGGTCGTGCAGCCGCCGAACGGGCCGCGCCTGTACGTCTTCAACCCGTACACGGGGAACTACGCCTGGATCGACGCCGACGCGGTCGGGCCGGTGCCGGATCCGCCGGAGCGCCGCTCGGAGCCGCGGCCACCCAACCAGAACTGCGCGGAGGCCATTTACGAGGGCTGAGGCGGCGCAGGGGCGGTTGAGATCCCAAAGCGGACGGCCCGCCTTTCGGCGGGCCATCCACTGTTCCCGTCTCGTAGGCGGGACGGTCGGGGATCAGCCGATCAGGTCAGCCCGGACCACTTCTGGATCCACACGAGGGCGGCCAGGTTCAACAGGAGCACGGCCAGGACTACGATGAGTTCGGCACCCTCGCTGACGACCACGCGGCGACCTCCTCGGCAAGCTGCCTGATGAATTGTGGTCAGCCCGTCGACGTGTCGTCAAGCCTGCCACTCGATGCGGCGCCGCCATCCGCCGACGCGGCTTCCTTCGGGACCATCGTAAGCTGCCCCTGGAAGAAGGCGCCTTCCTGGATCACCAGGCGTCCGGTCGTGACCTCGCCGGTGACCCGGCCGGTCGGGGCGATCTCGACGCGCCCGGCGCACTCGATCCTGCCGTTCACCTCGCCGGCGACCGTTACCTGCTCGGCGACGATGCGGGCCTCGACGCGGGCCGTGCCCTCGACGACGACCTGGCCCCGGCTCTCGATCTCGCCCGAGAGCACACCACGGATGCGGATCGACCGATCGGAGCGCAGGGTGCCCTCGAGGCGAGCGTCCTCGCCGAGGACCGTCTCGGCGGATTCCGTCAGATCCGCGGCCGACGACACGGCCGCGCTCGGGATGGGCAGCGGGGTCGGTGCCGGCTCTTCGTACGCGGGCGGCTCCGCCTCGGAGTACGAAGTGGGCGGAGCCTGGTCGTATGCCGATGGCGGGACCTGCTCATACGCCGGCTCTAGGCTCGCGTACTGCGGCTCGGGCCGCGCGTACGACGGGGTCGGTGCCTCATCGTGCGTCGCCGCCGGCGCGGCGGACCCGTCGACGACCGTCGACAGCTCGATCGTGTCGTCGTCGTGCTCGATGAAGACGTCGCGCTGAGGCGGTTGCGATTGGAGCGCCCGAGAGAAGCGGGTCCACTCGGATTCTTCGGTCTGCTTGAACATGCCCCCTCCAGGCGCGGCTTCGAGCGGTCTGCCGATGCCCCTCGGCGTCGGCGCGGCGGAGTATACCGGTCAAGGTCGGCGCCCGCAACGCGCCCCGAACCGGCAAGCCCGGGCTGTTCTTGCTCGGATGGCGCCACCCCGTGCTATACTACCCGCTGCATGCCGAAGTGGCGGAACTGGTAGACGCGCTACGTTCAGGGCGTAGTGGGAGTACTCCCGTCGGGGTTCGAATCCCCGCTTCGGCACCGAGTGGCCACCTGACCAGATAGGGAGGGTGGCCTTTTTCATGCCCTGTTAGCAACGCTTCCACGAGACGAGCTCCGGATCCGCCCTGGTGGCGTCCTCGGGCTCGCCGTCGAGCAGGGCGTCCCATTGGTCGGCGGCCTTCCGGAGCGCCCTGGGGACTCCCCGAGGTACAGGCCCGCCGTGATGCTCGATTTGGCGTGGTCCAACGTCCGCTGGATGTCCACCAGGTCCCCCTCGTTGGCCATCAGCGTGCCCTAGGCGCGTGCTGCGAGGCCGGCCAGCCGATCGAGCCCTGAGGCGCGTGATGGGGGTTCCACTGAAATGGACGTCACGTGGGCCGATCGGCGGCCGGATCCCGCCAGTCGGGGGTCCAGGCCGGCACATTTGGGCGACTACGTTCGCCGTTCCGCCGTTCCAGTGCGGCAGATCGACGATATCCTCGCCCCAGAGACACCGTCAGTGACGCACCGTCGCAACCCACATCACGCGCCTGAGCGCGACGCCACGGTCCCGGAGCCGGTGGGACGGTTCCGGGGCTACCATGCCACCGGGAGGGACCATGAACGAGTGGCAGCATATGGCGGCACGCGCTCGCGGCGGCGTGGTTGGCGTGACGCGCCGCGACTTCCTCCGCGGACTGCTCGCTTTCGGCACCGCGGTCACCCTGGCACCGCGCTCGGACCTGGCCCTGCCGGGCGAGCCCGTGGTCCCGGCACCACCCCCGCCGCGCCTCTTCACCGGCGGCGACCTAGCCACGCCCAGGCTGCCGATCCTGCTCGACCGGCAGCACGTCCAGGCTATGTATCTGATGCCGGGTCAGTGGATCACGTTGAAGTACGACCTAAGCTTGCGATTTGGGCCTGTTGCCGAAGTCAGTTGTGGCTGAACGGCTGGCAACGCTGGCAGACGTGATGGACGGGCTCGGGGTGGGCGGGGTGGCAAG